>CAZHGG010001274.1:0-1755 GCA_964531755.1 uncultured Polyangiaceae bacterium | reverse complement strand
CGACAAGCCGGAGCCGGCCCCGGACACCGGCACCGGTCGCGGTGGTGGTGGTGGCGTGGGGCTACCCGAGGCCCCCGTGGCCCCGCCGCCCCCGCCGCCCCAGTCGAGCTTCGGCGCGTCGCTGATGAACGGGGCCCGCGCCCTGGCCGCCTCGGCAGTCCACGCGGTCGTCGACAAGGGGCTTCGCGTCGCCGCGGCCGTCCCGCAGCTCCGCCATCCCCTCGACTACAACGCGCGCCACGTCGAGCGCGTGCTCACGTTCGGCGCGGAGCCCACCCGGGGCTCAGCGGCGGTGATCGAGTCGAACGGCACCCCCGAAGACGAGATCGCGTCGGTCACGGCGCCCGTAGCCGCGGTCGTTTTGGAGGCCGTCAGCGGCGCCGCCGAGGCCCACATCGCCCAGGCCGCGGGGACCCGGGCGGTGAAGGCCGCGGAGGGGGCGGTGGCTGCCAGGGTTCAGTCGCGAATCGTGGCCCTGGACGCCAATGCACTGAAGAACCTTTCCGGGCTCCGTGGACTCCTGCAGGAGGGCGATCAACTGATAGTCACGGCAAGTGTCGCGACGGAGGCTGCCAGACACGGCGTTAGCGCCGCAGACCTTGCGCGTGCCGGCATTGCAGTGCGGTCGAGTCCTGTTGGCGCGTCGGTCGCTGCCACCCGCATCGCGGAAGTCTTGAGAGGGCTGGGTGGTCGGGGCGCGGCGAGCGCATCGCCGGACGCACTCAATCTTGCCGAGGCGGCAGGTTCGGGAGCGAATGTGTTCGTCACGGCTGACAAGCAGATCCTTCGTGCGTTCGGCGGTGCATCCGTCTTGCCCGGCACGGGGGGGACGGTGTTAAATGTACTTGGATTGAGGGACACCCTATGAAACTTGGCACCGACGGCAGAAGTCTTTCGATTCGGAGGGGTAGCGTCACTCTTCGCGCAGATCAAGTCGTGTGGCGCGAGCGCGTCAGCAGTCTAGTCCTGGAAATAGTGCGGCACGACCCGGTCGATGTCTTAGAAATCAAGTTGAACCTCGACCCATGGTTCGCCGACGCCTATGAAGTTCACGATTGGGAGGTTGCCGACGCCATCGTCCTGAGCGGCGCAGGGCAGGTTGTCGCCGTAAGTCTGCATGCACCGCATCGCGTAGCGGCCATGGGGCTCGAGTATGAAGAGGCAGAGACTATTGACAGTCCGTGGTTCGTGGAAGTAGGCAGCGACGCACTCGTCGTCGCGACCGAGCGACGCGCGTGGTGTATCGACGCGAGCCCTTCGATTCGCTGGTGCTGGAATGCTCGAACCGGCCCCGATGACCGTTGGGTGTGTGGCGCTCCGCGAGTCGAGTCGGAGGCGGTTCTTGTGCCAATTCGATCTCGAGGTGGCGAGTTGCTGGCCCGTCTCAACATCCGAGACGGAAGCCTCGAGTGACGGCATGGCTGAAGAGGAGCGGTCGTTTCGGGGCCGCTACGACGCCCGGGCCGACGCGCCCTCTCGCGCATGACCGTGCAGCGCAGCGCGCGGCCCTCGGCCTGGGACCAGCCCGGGTACCCGCGGAGGACACGCTCGCGCCCACGTAGCAGCTCGTCCTCACCGACACCACCCTTGCGTACGACAGCATCGCGAACCCCACACATCGGACACGCGCTCAGGGCGGGGCACCGAGACGTGCTCACGCATGGAGGCTACGCGTTCGCGAACCGGGCAGCATCGCTGCGTGGTGGCCAGCTACGACCGCGGCGCGCACACGCGCTACAAGTACGACTATCTCGG
>CAZHGG010001273.1:0-1765 GCA_964531755.1 uncultured Polyangiaceae bacterium | reverse complement strand
GGAGGCGCGTACACCGGCTGCGGCGCCGGGGCCTGGGGCGCGGCGTACACGGGCGCCGGCTGCGGCGCGACGTACACGGGCTGCGGGGCGGGAGCCGCGACCTGGAGCGCGGCGGGCGCCGCCGGGAGAGGCTGCCCGCAGTCCATGCAGTACCGATCACCGACCGGGTTGACGGTGCCGCAGACCCCGCAGCGTGGCGGGGCCGGGCTCGCCTCGACGAGCGGCGTCGGCGGCGCCACCTTCGCGAGGCGGTTGCCACACTCTTCGCAAAATACGAGGTGCGCGGCGTTGTTACGACTGCAGAGGGAGCAGATCACGCGACACGATGGGACAATAGGGGGCGCCCAAACGTCAAGCGCGGTCGACGCGAGCCGCGCGTCTTTTTTTGTCTGCGACCCTCGCGAGCGTGACGCGAGCGCGACAAAAGCGCGGCGCGTGCGCCGTGTGCTCGTCACGCTCGCGCTCACGAGGTGCGGTCCTGTTGACATGCGAGGCGCGCATTGCGTAAAGCAGCGCCCAGCCCACCGAGGCGGCGGAGAAAAGCGGCATGGAGATCGTTCTCGACAAGCGTGCGGTACGGCAGATTCGGCTCTCGGCGCAGGACGCGATCGAGGAGGGCGACACCGAGACCCTGCGCGAAGACATACTCGAGGCCTTCACGGAGGAGCAGGTCGAGGAGATCGAGCGCCGGCTCGACAGCGGGGACTTCTTCGAGTTCCTGACGGACATGCTCGACGAGTGGTCGGGCGACGACGTCGACGAGCTCTTCGAACTGATCGACGCGCAGCTCGGGGACGTGGGCATCGACATCAAGTTCGACAAGAAGGCGTCGTCGGCGGCGGTCGATCCGGACGACAAGGACGAGGACGAGGACGACGACGAGTTCGACGACGACGACGACGACGACGAGGACGAGGACGAGGACGACGACGATCTCGACTCGGAGGAGGCGGACGAAGACGAAGAGAAGTGAGCGCCGGCCGCGCGGCGTGAGCCCATCGGGGCGTCCGGTCGTCCGGGCGCCCCTCGTCATTTTGGGGCGGCGCGCGGCTACTCGGCGGCGCCGCGCGGCGCCGCGGGGGCCTCGCCGCGCAGGAGGTAGGCGTGGCACGCCTTCGGCGCGCGGCTCTCCTTGGGGCGCGCGAGCTCGGGGCAGAGCGACATGGCGCAGGGCACGAAGCGCGAGTCACGCAGCTCGGACACGAGGGTCCGCAGGCGGTCGCAAGCCTCGCCCGGCTGGTGGTCCTCGCGGAACAGGCGGGCCTCGTTCCACAGGGCGTCGTCGCGCAGGTCGGAGCTGCGGAACGTGCTGTAGAGCTCGTGCAGCGTGCGCCGCGCGGCCTCGCGGTCACCGAGCTTCTCCTGGAGCTTGGCTACGCGGAGCTTCGCGGGCGTGTAGCGCGGGCGCTGGTACGAGCCGATGACGTCGGAGGTCTCGCGCTCGGCGAGCAGCCGCGTGAGCAGCGCGATGGCTTCGCGCGGGCGGCCGAGCTCCTCCTCGAGCTCGCTCGCGCGAAACAGCGCGTCGTCCCAGTACGAGCCGCGCGGGTAGGGGAAGCGATCGGCGAGCGCGATCAGCGCGTCGCGCCGGGCCGCCACGCCCTCGGTACGGAGCGCGCGCTCGTAGGCGAGCCGCTGCCCGAGCGGGGTGCCCTCCGGCACCCTCGCGGCGAGGCCGGCGACCGCGGCGCGCGCCCCCGCCTCCCCGGATGTTTCCTCTTTGGTTCTAAGTACTTGTGCGAGCGCTGGCAGCGCGAGTGGGCTC
>CAZHGG010001272.1:0-1766 GCA_964531755.1 uncultured Polyangiaceae bacterium | reverse complement strand
GCGCAGGAGATCGTGAAGAAGTTCGTCTTCCTCACCGCCGGCGCGTGCGGCCCGTGCCGCTTCGGCATGTACGTCACCGAGTACCGCAAGGCGCTGCGCGACGCCGGCTTCGACGGCTTCCGCGTGGTGCTCTTCCAGCAGACCGGCGGCATGAAGCAGGCCACCGGCGACGAGTCCGGGCTCGAGCTCACGCCTCCCTTCTTCCTCGCCCTCGTGAAGGCGCTCTTCACGGGCGACGTGCTGAACGCGCTCGGTTACCGCATTCGCCCCTACGAGGTGAACCCGGGCGACACGAACCGCGCGCTCGAGCAGTGCAAGAAGATCCTCTACACCGCGCTCGAGAACCAGACCAACATCCTGCTCGCCGTGTGGAAGTGCAAGCCGATCCTCGCCGCGGTGAAGGTGAAGCGCACGCTGCCGAAGCCCAAGGTCTCCATCATCGGGGAGTTCTGGGCGATGACCACGGAGGGTGACGGCAACTACCAGCTCCAGACCTTCCTCGAGGAGGAGGGGGCCGAGGCCGACATTCAGCTCGTCGCCGCGTGGGTGCTCTACATGCTCTGGGAGGCGCGGCACGACACCCTCGATCGCCAGAACCTCCGCAACGCCGATCACTCCAAATACGGCCTCGGCGGCCTCGACGGCTTCGGGATCGGCAAGAAGCTCCTGATGGTGCAGGCCGGCGACACCCTCGTCCGCGCTATCTTCCAGACGTTCGCCCACACGATGGGGCTCTACGGCTACAAGCTGCCCGACATGGACGCGATCGCCAGCGTGGCGCACGAGTACTACAACAACGATCTCCGCGGCGGCGAGGGCCACATGGAGGTTGGCAAGCTCATCCTCAACGCCACCCACAAGAAGGCGCACATGACGCTGAGCGTGAAGCCCTTCGGCTGCATGCCGAGCGCGGGCGTCTCGGACGGCGTGCAGTCGGCGATCATCGAGAAGTTCCCCTCCACGATCTACTGCCCCGTGGAGACCAGCGGCGACGGGCGCGTGAACTTCTACTCGCGCGTGCAGATGTACCTCTTCAAGGCGAAGCAGGCCGCCGCCGCCGAGTACGCCCAGGCGCTCGAGGAGCACGGCGTCACGAAGCCCCAGGTCGAGGCGTTCCTCGAGGCGAACCCGTCGTTCGCGAGCGCGCTCCACAAGGCGCCGCACGTCTACAACGGGAACGCCGCCGACCTCGTCGCGGAGGTCGCGCCCTACATCACCATGACCCGCGCGCAGCGCTGGCGCGCGCGCGTGACCTCGCTCGCCACCGCCTCCCGCGCGGTCGTCAAGAAGTCGCCCGCGCTCGTGATCCAGCTCGTGCGCCGCGCCGTGGAGGAGGGGCCCGAGACCGCTCGGAAGCTCAAGGAGGACGTCGTGTTGCTGCGCGAGATCCGCGCGGCGAAGCGCTCGGCCCCGCCCGCCGAGGCCCTCGACGCCGCCGCCGAGGAGTGAACCCACGCGCCCGCCCGGCGCGCCGCGAGAGACGACGCCTCCGGCCCGGTAGCCGGGGGCGTCGCTGCGTTTCGGTGCGGCGTCCCGCCCTCACGTGAGGCGGGCGCGCCGCACGGCCGCGCCGCTCGCTCATGTGGGCGCGCTGCGCGCGCGCGGCGAGCCCGGCCGAGCACACACGAGCAGTGGCTGCGCGAGAGGGCGCGCTGCGCGCGCGCGGCGAGCCCGGCACGGGATGTGCTACGCCTGTCGCGCGAGGTCGGCCAAGGAGCGCGGAGATGGACACGACGAGACAGCGAGCGGGGAGCGGGCGTGGCCAC
>CAZHGG010001271.1:0-1766 GCA_964531755.1 uncultured Polyangiaceae bacterium | reverse complement strand
CCCGCCGCCCCTCCGCGAGGCGCTGGGCGGCGTGACGCTCACGTTGTGACCGGTCCACGCGCCCTATTCGGTCCACCTCCCCACGACCGAATAGCGCTCACTGGGCCCACGTTCAGCCTTGCGCCCCGCGTCGCTACCGGCGCCGCCGCATGCCCCACGACCGCTCGCCGGCTCCTTCGTCACCCTCACGGTCGCTCCCCGCCGGGCGCCGAGCCGCCATGCTGCTCTCCCCCTACGTCGCCCTCGCTCGCCTCTGCCTCGCCCAGGCCGTGCGCCAGGCCCACGGGTCCCCGGCGCTGCCACGCGGGCGGGCGCTGCCACCGCCGCTCGAACGGAGCGGAAGGTCAGCCCCCGCGCGGCTCAACCGCTTCGATGGCGACGTGGCGGCGCTGAGTCGACGCGCCTCGCACACGAGGCGTGCCATGCTAGCGTCCGGCTCGATGAACGAGCCGCCTGACCTCGGCCTCCCGTCTCGAATCGTGCTCGAGGATCCGTCACCCTTCTTGTCCGCCCTCACCGCTACGCCGTGGTCCCACGCCAACCTGGACGAGGCCGAGACCATCGAGATGTGGGCGCTGGTCGCGTTGTGCGCCCTCGCGCGCCGCGAACGCCCCGCGGATGTGCGGTGCGATGTTTACCACCGCGGAGTCTCGCCAGCGGCTCGTTTTGCCCATGCGGTCGGGTTCGACGCCGCCCGCGACGGCGGCGAAGCGCCTCCCTCGCAGGTCGAGCGAACCGTCCCGATCCAGCG
Organism: uncultured Polyangiaceae bacterium; assembly: GCA_964531755.1. Taxonomy (GTDB): domain Bacteria; phylum Myxococcota_A; class Polyangia; order Polyangiales; family Polyangiaceae; genus JAAFHV01. The sequence continues at coordinate 1,015 of CAZHGG010001271.1, read as the reverse complement.
CGTGACCTTCGGACAGGCGCGAGTAGCGGAACGAATCGCTTCACTGGCCGTCAAGAGCGACGACGAGTCCGAGTCGCGAGGGGCCCTGGCGTATGTCATCGACGAGCTTCTCCGGAACGTGCTCCAGCACAGCGGGGATCCACTCGGCGCGGTCGTAGGCGCGCAGCGCATGGCTGCCGGAAGAGGCGGGTACACGCGAGACACGGTTCAGGTGATCGTGGCCGACACGGGGCGCGGCATCCTCGAGAGCCTTCGCCGTTTCCACGACGTTGAGACGGCCGAGGCGGCGCTAGAAAAGGCGATTCGACCGCACATCTCGGGGACCTTTCCGGAGGGCCAGACGGGCAGCTTGAACAACGCGGGGCTCGGGCTGTTCTTCACCTCGGAGATGGCCAAGCTTACGGCTGGGCGGTTCCTCCTCGCTACGCGCGGCGCCGGCCTGCTCTTGACGAGTGATGAAGGCGCGGGTACCCACCGCGCGCAGCTGCTCTTGCCGCCTGGAACGGGCTTCCCGGGTACGCTCGCGGTCTTCGAGCTGCCGCTCGAGATCGTCGACCGCGACGCTCTGCTCGACGTCATCCGAAAGCGCGCCGACGAACGCACTCCCGGCCCCGGGGCCCGCCGCTGGTTGTCCTACGCGCCGCCACCTCCCGACGCCGAGCGCCTCGATGTTCGCGAGTGCGTCGACGACCCCTCGACCGCTGTCGCGTTTGGCGAGCGAGTCCGTCGCTTGGTATCCGCCGGCCGCCCCGTCGCGCTCGATTTTCGAGACATGGGGATCGCCACGCAGAGCTTCCTCCACGCCCTCCTCTTTCAGGCCGTGCGCGTGGGGTGGGCGATGGGCGCGCCCATTCATGTGCTCCACGCGTCCAGCGCGGTTCGAAGCGGGCTCGACTACCTCGAGAGCTACGCGCTCAAGTAGCCTCGAATCGACGTGCGCGGTCCCCCCGCGCTACCGCCTCACGGCCCGCGGACGTCCGCCGCGTGCCCACAGAGCGCCGCGGCGCCGCGCGCC
>CAZHGG010001270.1:0-1772 GCA_964531755.1 uncultured Polyangiaceae bacterium | reverse complement strand
GGCGCGGGGGGCCTCGGAGGGCGAGGGGGGCAGCTGCGGCGGCAGTGGCGGCGGCCCACCGCGCGCCAGCGCCGGCGGCTCGCTGTCGCTCGTGTCGTCGATGGCCTCCTCGTTGCCGTCGATGACGAGCTCGGGCGAGTCGAGCGGGCTCAACCCTGGGCTGTCCGCGTCTGGGTTCTCCATGGGGCCCTCCATGTTGCCTCAACTGAGGTCTCGTCAACAGAGCCCGCGCGCCGTTTTCTCTCTTTTTTTCGTGGCGGGCGGGCTACTTCATGCCGCGCGTGAGGAGCTTGTCGATGAGCCCCTTCGAGTAGCCGGACAGCTCGCGGAACACCACGCCCATGCCGTCCTTCTCGAGGCGCACCACTTCGCCTTCGCCCTCGATGGTCTCGATGTCGTCCATGATGACGGTGAAGTGCAGGTTCACCCGCGTGCCGATCGGGAGGGGCTTCTGCGCGCGGATGAACACGCCGGTGCGCGAGATGTTGGTCACGTACTCTTGGATGAACGAGTCGAACGACTCGAACTCCTTGTTGATGGTGACGCGCTCGTCGACGCGCTTGTCGTCGGGCGAGCCGTCGGGGGAGTCGGACTGGGCGGCGTCGGCGCTGGGCGATGGCTTGGTCACGTGTGCCTCACTTCCCCGCGATGTCGAACTGCTCGAGGTGGTACTCCTTGCGGGGCACCACGAGGATCTTGCGCATGTAGCGGTTCTCGACCTCGGCGACGGCCTCCTTCTCGCTGCCGTTCAGCACGTCGGCCACCGCGGGGTGGGCGTTCACCACCACCGAATAGCCGGGTAGATCCGCGCGCTTGCGGCGGATTTCCCGGAGGATCTCGAAGGCGATGGTCTCCTTGCTCATGAGCTGACCGGTGCCGTCGCAGTAGAAGCACGGCTCGTGGAGCATGCGCCCGAGCGACTCGCGCGTGCGCTTGCGGGTCATCTCGATGAGGCCAAGATCGCTGATGCGGTTGAGCGTGGTCTTCGCCTTGTCCTTCTGGAGCAGGTCCTCGAGGGTGCGGCGCACCTTCTCGCGGTTCGACGAGCGCTCCATGTCGATGAGGTCGAGGATGATGAGCCCGCCGATGTTGCGGAAGCGGAGCTGGTAGGCGATCTCGTGGACGGCCTCGAGGTTGGTCTTGAGGACCGTCTCCTCCATGTCCTTCGAGCCCTTCCCGACGAACCGACCGGTGTTCACGTCGATGGCGGTGAGCGCCTCGGCTTGGTCGATCACGAGGTGCCCGCCCGAGGGCAGCGGCACCTTCCGCGAGAGCGCTCGGCCGATCTCGTCCTCGATGCCGTACGCGTCGAAGATGGGCTCCTCTTCCGAGTAGTAGACGACGTCTTTCACACGGTCGGGCGCGAACATCTCGACGAAGCGGCAGAGGCGGTCGTACTGGTTCTTGTCGTCGACGACGACCTGCGCGACCTCGTCGGTGAACAGATCGCGCGCCACCTTCAGCACGAGATCGAGCTCGTTCATGAGGATGGCAGGCGCCTTGCCGACGGTCTCTTTCTTCTTCGCGATCTCGCCCCAGAGGCGGACGAGGTAGCCGACGTCTTGCTTGAGCTGCTTCTTCGTGAGGCCCTCGGCCACGGTGCGCACGATGAGCCCGCCGCTCGGCGGCTTCATCCCATCGATCGCCTCGCGGAGGCGCGCGCGCTCCTCCTCGGAGCCGATGCGCTTCGAGATGCCCACGTGCTCGACGGTCGGGAGGTACACGACGTACCGGCCGGGAAGCGAAACGTGGCTTGTGACACGCGCGCCTTT
>CAZHGG010001269.1:0-1781 GCA_964531755.1 uncultured Polyangiaceae bacterium | reverse complement strand
CCACGTGCGGGCCGCAGGCGTGGAGCCACGCGCCGAGGCCCTCGATGCGCGTGATCACCCCTCGGCCGATGGCCCGCTTGAAGACCATCCCCACGTTGTACTTGCGGGTCGTGTCGCCCTCGAAATGCCCCCAGCACGAGACGCGCGCCCACTCGCGGTAGAGGTCGGTGTCGCACGTGTAGTTCATCTGGTCCACGATGCCCGCGCCGCCCGAGCGGCAGGCGATCTCGCCGAACACGGCCTCCCCGCTGGGCGTGAGGTACCACTCCATGTGGGTGAAGCCGCTGCCCATCCCCAGGGCCTGGAGGGCGGCGCGCCCGAGCTCGAGCCCGGGCGCGAGCTTCGGCTGGTTGAGGTCGCGGATGCTGATCCCGATGGGGCTTATCCACTCGTGCGCGCGCGCCTCGAGCGGCTTGGGGAGATAGGCGGTCATGTTCTCGAACAAGGGCCGACCGCGCAGCGAGACCGTGTCGTAGGTGAACTCCTCGCCGTCGATGTACTCCTCGCAGCTCGCCTCGGCCACGCCGCCCATCGTAGGCAGCACGCGCTCGAGCTCGGCGCGGCTGTCGACGCGGTAGGTGTCGGTGCAGCCCGCGCCCGCGATCGGCTTCAAAATGAGCGGGTAGCCCACCCGCTCGGCCGCCTCGCGCGCCTCGTCGGCCGTGCGCACCCGCCACGACCGCGGCACCCGCAGGCCCGCGGCGCGCAGGCGCACCTTCATGACCTCCTTGTCGCGGAACCCGCGCACCACGTCGACCGACATGCCCGGGATCCCCCAGCGCTCTCGGAGCCGCGCCGCGAGGACCACCAGGGGCTCCCAGTTCGTGAGCACGTGGTCGATCGTGCGCCCCCGGAGCCAGTCGGAGACGCGGTCCATCACGCCCGCCTCGTCCGTGATGCGCGGCACGGCGAGGTAGTCGGCGAGGTACGGGCGCACCGCGGTGGGCAAGGCGTCGCGCGGGGTGTCCCCCACGCCGTACACGGTGACCCCCACCTCGGCCAGCCCGCGCGTGAAGTGGCACATCTCCGCGGGGTAGGCCGGCGACAGGAAGACGACTCGCATCGAGGATGGTTAGCACGCGGGCGCGCGCCTCCGTCAAGCGGCGTCGCCGCCCTCGAGGTCTGGGCAATGCCCAATGGGGCCCCACGCGGCGGGCGTCGACGCCCGCTCAGCGCTCCGTGGGCCCGGCCAGCGCGCGACGGAGCTCGTCGGGCAGGCTGAGGGGCTCGAAGGGCTTCGCGATCACGCCCCGCGCGCCCGCGCGCAGGTAGTGCTCGATCTCGTGGGGCTGGGCCTTCGCCGTGACGAAGAGCACGGGGATGCCCGCGGTGCGCGGATCCTCGAGGAGTCGGGCGAGGGTGGAGAGGCCGTCCATCTTGGGCATCATCACGTCGAGGAGGATGACGTCGGGGCGCTCGCTCGCGGCGATCGCGAGGCCCTCCTCGCCGCTGCACGCGAGCAGCACGCGCATGCCCCCCACGTCCTCGAGCGAGATGCGACCGATCGTGCGGATGTCGGCCTCGTCGTCGACGATGAGCACCGTGCCCACCGCCACGGGTCCCGACGGCGTGACGTGCGCGGGGGCCGCGCGCGCGCTCGCGACCGCGCGGTGCAGCTCCGCCACCGCGAGCTCGATGGCGCACCAGGGCCGCTCGCTGACCGCCCCTCGCGACGCGACGCACAGGGTCCGCTCGAGGCGCCCGGCGGCCTCGCCGACCGCGCCGACCCCGAACGCGCCCGCGCTGCCGTGAAGGCGGTGGGCGAGCGCCTCCGCGTCGTC
>CAZHGG010001268.1:0-1785 GCA_964531755.1 uncultured Polyangiaceae bacterium | reverse complement strand
GTCGGGCGCGCGTCACGCGCACCGTCGCGCCCCGCGTCGAAGGCTCCGCGCGTGATCGCGGGGGCCATCCTGGCGGTCGTGCTCGGCGGCGTGGCCCTGCAGGCCACGCCCTACGGGGCGTTCGGCTACCACTCGATCAGCGACGCCGCTCACGCCAGCGAGTGGAAGAAGACCACGGCCACGGCCTCGGAGGCGGCGCGCGCGAGCCTCGCGAAGGACGTGTACGGCGACGCGCGGCAGGCGGTCTCCCAGCTCGTCGACCTGCAGTCGAAGAACCCGCGCGCGCGGCAGCTCGCGACCTACGCGGCCTTCACCGAATACGCCGTGGAGCTCCGCTTCGGGGTCGTGGCGGAGCACGCGGCCAAGGCCTCGTACCTGCTCGGGCTCGTGCCCGCCAAGAGCGACGCGCAGTACCTGTCGGCGGCGCAGGGCGCGGCGCAGGCCGTCGCCGGCAACTACGCCGAGGCGAGGGCGCTCCTCGACACGGCCAGCCGCAAGGATCCGAAGGACCCCATCCAGGACGACCTCAAGTACGTCCGCGGGGAGCTCGAGCTCGCGGCGAAGGACCCGGACGCGGCCATCGCGGCGTTCAGCGCGGCCGGCCAAGGCACCACGCCGCGCGCGCAGTACGGCCTCGCCCGGGCGTACTTGATGAAGAACGACCGCGTGAAGGCGAAGCAGGCGCTCGACGCCACCGTCGCCGCCTCCCCCGAGCACGTCGGCGCGCTGCTCGCGCGTGTGCGTCTGCTGTGGACGACGAAGCAAGACGAGGCGAGCTCGCTCCGCGACCTCAAGGTCGTGATCGACGGCGCCGCGCGCGCGAACGCGTCGCCCACGGAGCTCTCCAAGGCGTACGCTCTCCGCGGGTGGGTGTATTTTGCATCGAACCGCGCGACCGACGCGCGCGCGGCGTTCGACGAGGCGAGCAAGCTCGACGCGCGCAACGCCTCCGCGCTGATCGGCCAGGGCGAGCTGCTCTACGCCGACGGCCGCTTCACCGACGCCCTCGCGCGCTTCGACGACGCGCTCCAGCGCGCCCCCGAGGACATCGACGCGATCTGCGGGTCGGCGAAGACCAAGATCAAGCTCGAGCGCCTCCAGGAGGCGAAGACCCAGCTCACGGCCGCCCGCAGCACCTACAAGTCCGACATGTCGGTCGCGCTCTGGCTCGGCAAGGCGGAGGAGGCGCTCGGCAACAAGTCGGTCGCGGAGAGCGAGTACAACGTCGCCATCGAGCTCGCCGACCCGCAGCTCCAGAACGCCGTCGAGCCGTACGCCGCGCTCGCCACGCTCCTCGCGTCGCAGGGGCGCGGCGCCGAGGCGTTCCAGAAGCTCGAGGCGGCGAAGACGAAGCTCGCGGACACGCCGGCGCTTCACCGCGCGTTCGGCGACGTCCTCGCGTCGCAGGGCAAGTTCGACGAGGCGGTCACGCACTACGAGAAGGCCCTCTCCGTGAAGGAAGACAGCGCGGTGCGCTTCCGGCTCGGCCAGACCTACCGCAAGATGCGCAAGCTCGACCTCGCGGCGGCGGAGTTCAACAAGGTGAGCGCCGTCGACAAGGACTACCCCGGCCTCGCGCTCGAGCGCGGCATGCTGTTCGAGGAGGGCGGGGAAGAGCAGAAGGCCCTCGATCAGTTCAGCGGGGCGCTCGCGAAGGCCCCGAAGGACCTCGACCTCATGCTCCGCGTCGGGGCCGCGTACATCGCCATCGGCCAGGCCGACGAAGCGGCGAAGATGCTGAAGACGGTGTTCGAGCAGCGCCCCAACGGCGCCGAGGCGAACCAC
>CAZHGG010001267.1:0-1790 GCA_964531755.1 uncultured Polyangiaceae bacterium | reverse complement strand
CGGCCACCGGCACGAGCGCCGCCGCCACCTCGTCCTCCGCGAGCCTCCGCGCGACGACCGAGGGCAGGCCGAGGTCGAGCGCGAGCCGCCCGTGGAGCGGGCCGCCCTCCTCGAAGGCCGCCCAGAGCGGCCGCGCGTTGAGGTACGAGACGGCCCCGAGGCGCCGCGGTCCGGCGCTCATCGGAGGACCTCGAGGTGGAGGCCGGCCTTGCGCTCGCGCACCTTCATCGCCGCCTCCGGCACCGCGCTCTTCTCGTGCTCGCGCACGACGTTGTAGAGCGTGTCGCGCTCGACAGGGCGGCGTCCCGCCTCGCGGATGAGGCGCACGAGCTCGCCCACGCCGAGCCCGTCGGGGGAGCGCGAGCCCGCGGCCTTGTAGATGGTCTCGTGGACGATCGTGCCGTCGAGATCGTCGGCCCCGAACGAGAGCGCCACCTGGGCTGTCTTCGGGGTCATGCTGACCCAATACGCCTTGATGTGCGCGAAGTTGTCGAGCACGAGGCGCGAGACCGCCACGGTGCGGAGGTCGTCCATCGCCGTGGGCGCCGGCAGGTTCTTCATGCCGTTGCCGTCGGGGTGGAACGCGAGCGGGATGAAGGCCTGGAAGCCGCCGGTCTCGTCCTGCAGCGCGCGCAGGCGGAGGAGGTGATCGACGCGGTGCTCGAAGGTCTCCACGTGCCCGTAGAGCATCGTCGCGTTCGAGCGCAGCCCGAGGCCGTGCGCCACGCGGTGCGCCTCGAGCCACTCGTCGCCCGTGGCCTTGTCGGCGCTGATGCGCGCGCGCACGTCGGGGTGGAAGATCTCGGCGCCGCCACCGGGCAGGCTGTCGAGGCCCGCGGCCATGAGCCGCGTGAGCACCTCGCGCACGGTCATGCCGTAGTGCTGCGCGAAGAAGTGCAGCTCCACCGCCGTGAAGCATTTGAGGTGGATGTCGGGCTTCACGCGCTTGAAGCCGCGGAGCAGCTCCTCGTAGTACGTGAAGGGCAGCCCGGGGTGGAGCCCGTTGACGACGTGCACCTCCGACGGCGGATCGTCGAGGCGGGCCTCGAGCTTGCCCCACGCTTCCTCGAGCGACATCGTGTGCGCGCCGGGCATGTGCTCCTCGAGCCGCGCGAACGAGCAGAAGAGGCACGAGGCCACGCACACGTTCGTGACCTCCACGCGGAGGTTCTTGTTGAAGTAGGTGCGGTCGCCGTGGCGGCGCTCGCGCACCTGGTTGGCGAGCCTCGCGAGCCCGAGCAGGTCGGGGGTGCGGAAGAGCGCGAGGGCGTCCTCGGCCGACAGGCGCGCGCCGGCGGCGACCTTGCCCTCGATGGCGGTGAGATCAGGCCGATCAGACATGAGTCGCTCCTTCGGTCGCTTCGTCGGTGGGGCGGGCGGCGTGGCTGCTCGCGTGGCTGGCGCCAGTCGCCGAGTGGAAGACCGCGCGTCGCCCGGCGCAGCCCACGAGCGTGGCGAGCTCGTCGCGCTGGAGCTCGAGGGCGCTCACCTGGCCCCGCCCCTTCACGCGCTTCGTCGCCCCCTCGGCGATCGGGAGACCTCGCTTGGTCGCGAGCCGACCGCACAGCTCGCTCGCGCCGAACCCGAGGGCGACCTGCGCCAGCTCGATCCCCAGCTCGTTGTAGTTTACACCTATACGCACGGCGTCGGGGAGCTGGACGCGCAGGGTCGCCACGCGACGCAGGAGGTCGAGCCCGGCCCCCGCGTCGGCGCGCGCGCTCGTCTCGACCCACACCACGCCGGCCTGCGCCGCGTCGTGGAAGCCCACGGCGTCGCCGGCGGCTCTCACG
>CAZHGG010001266.1:0-1794 GCA_964531755.1 uncultured Polyangiaceae bacterium | reverse complement strand
CGAGCGCGGCCCGTTCGGCCCGCTCCTGTCGGCCTTCTCCCGCGCGGTCGGCGCGGGCCGCGTCACCCTCGGCCTCGAGGTGACCGTCGGGGCGCTCTACGACGGCGATCTTCTCGCGGTGGGCCCCGACGGCGCGGAGGTGCGCACCGCCGCGACCCTCGTGCTCGCGACCGGCGCGCACGACGGTCAGGCGCTCTTCATCGGCAACGATCTCCCCGGCGTGGTCTCCGCGCGCGCCGCCGCCGAGCTCGTCGCGCACGGCGTGCTCGTCGGCGAGCGGATCGCGTGGTGCCACCCCGAGGGGCCCGGCGTGTTCGGCCAGGTGTTCGCGGCCGCCGCGCGCGCCGCCTCCGCCGCCGTCCACGCCTTCCCGTGCCTCCCGCGAGAGGTCCACGGCGGCACGGTCGTGGAGGGCGCGACGTTCACCCTGGGCGGCGAGGAGGTCATCTACGATCTCGACGCCGTCGTCCTGGACCTCCCGAGCAGCCCCACCTACGAGCTCGCCGTCCAGGCAGGGGCGCAGGTGCGGCACGAGCCACGCGGGTACGTGGTCGTCGCCGACCGCGACGGCGTCATCGCGCCGCGCGGCGTGCGGGGCGTCGGGGAGCTCGTGGGCACGCCCCTCGAGCCCGAGCGCGTTCTGGCCGAGGCGGCCCGCGTCGCGGGGTCACCCCGCGAATAGACGAATGCCTCGTTATTTCAAGCAATTGGCGTCGTGTTGCCCTAGTCGTCGACGAGCGACCCGAAGACCGCGACGCCCCCGGCGACCGCCACGGCGTCGAACACGGCGAGCAGCACGAGGTAGTCCCTGAGCTCGCCCAGCGAGCCACCGCCGAACACGAGCGCCGTGCCCGCGACGGCCGAGAGCAGCACCGGCGAGAGCAGCGGGAAGAGCACCGAAGCGAGCACCAGATCGCGCGCGGACGTGCGCACGGTCATGGCGCCGAAGAGCGTCCCGGTGGCCGCGATGCCCAAGGTGCCGAGCAGCAACAGCGGCAGCAGCTTCGGCAGGTACTGGAGCACCTCGATGTGGAACAGCAGCGCGACGGTCGGCACCACCAGCGCCTCCACGGCCAGCATCAGCGCGAGCACGCCGAGCGCCTTGCCCACGAAGATGCTCGCCCGGGGCACCGGCGCCACGAGCAGCCCGGTGAGGGCGCTCTCCTCGCGCTCCCGCTGCCACGTGCGCCCGAGCGCGAGCACGCTCGCGAACGCGATGGGCAGCCAGATGGCCCCAGGCGCGATCCGCACCTGGGTCTTGGGGCCGGCGCTGAACGCGATGCTCGCCATCACCGTCACGAGCACCGCGAAGAAGCCGCCGGTCGTCAGGATCTCTCGCGTCCTGAGCTCGATGCGCAGGTCCTTCCGCGCGATGGCCCCCGCGCAGGCGAGGAAGCCCGGCGTGCGTGTCGCGGGCGGAGAGGTCGCGAGGGCGGGTGGGGAGGGCACGGGAGCGAGGGCGGTCGAGGGGGCGGGAGCGCGGGCCTCGCGCAGGGCGGGCGAGGCGCTCGCGCCGACGCGTCAGGCCCGCTCACCATGCCGGGAGCCCGCCCCTCCGCGCAAGGCCTCTTCTCCGCCCTCAGAAGCCCGCGGCCGGGTCCTCTGCGTTCGCGCGCGCGCGGATCTTGGCGGCGAGGGTCTTGCGCTGCTCGGCGGTCAGCACCGGGAGCACCTTCTCGGCGACCGCGAACGCGGCCTCCTGCTTGCCCTTGGCGCGCTCGGTGAAGGAGCCCTGGGGGCCGAACGTGGTGGGGTCGAATTTCGGCTGCTTGAACGCCTCGAGCATCGCCTCGG
>CAZHGG010001265.1:0-1798 GCA_964531755.1 uncultured Polyangiaceae bacterium | reverse complement strand
CGACCCGGCGGTTATTCGCCTTGCCTTCTTTGGTCTTGTTGTCGGCGACCGGCTTCGAGGGGCCGTGGCCCACCGCAACGAGCCGCGTCGCCACCACGCCGTTCTTGACGAACCACGCCTTGACGGCCTCGGCGCGCCGGCGCGAGAGGCTCGTGTTCATGGCGGCGTTGCCGACGTTGTCGGTGTGGCCGGAGATCTCTACGCGGACATCGGGGAATTTTCTGAACACATCCGCGGCTTTGTTGAGCACGACGAACGACTTGGGATCGATGTCCGCGGAGCCCGCCACGAACACGATGCCGTCGATCGTGCCGGAGAACTGCTGGACCGCGACGGGCACCTCGTCGGGGCAGCCGTCGTCGTCTTGGTAGCCGTTCTTGGTCTCGGGCTGGCGCGGGCAGCGATCCGCGGTGTCGAGCACGCCGTCGTGGTCGGTGTCGGCGTTGGGGTCCGCGGGCGGCGGCGGCGGCGGCGGCTCGGGGCAGCCCCCGTTGGACTCCGGCCCCACCTCGCGCGGGCACTTGTCCTGGCCGTCGGGCACGCCGTCGAAGTCGGCGTCGGCCGGCGGCGCGTTGGAGAGCATGCGCTCGGTGCGGCGGGTGAAGGCGGCGGTGCACGTCGCCTCTGGCTGCGTGCGTTCGAACTTGTCACACGCGCGGTTGCACGCGCGCCCGTCGGGCTGGCCGGTGAACTCGTTGTTCCACGACGGGGGGCTCCCCGCCGGGTGAACCTGGCAGGTGCACGAGCACGTGCCGTCGAGGGCGGACTTCGACGGGTCCTCTGCCGGGCTCGATGCTTCGCAGCCTACGGCCCCGGCCACGAGCAACAGAACAGCAACGAGCGATTTGCCTGGGTTCACGAACATTCCTCCACGTCTAGCGGGCCACGCTACATGGACTTGACGCTCCTGAGCAACAGTTCCGGCATCCGAGCACGTTCCGCGGGCCCGCCCGGGGTGCGCCGCGCGCCACCCCCCGGGCCTGGGTGGGGGCGGCTAGTCGGGCGCGGGCTCGATCAGCACGAACGGGACCCCCTCGGCGAGGCGGTAGCGCGTGCGGCCGTGCTCGCCGGCCTCGCGCACGCGCGACACGAGGCTCGCGTCCCCCATGAGCTCACGCACCCGGGAGACCAGCACGCGCACGCGGTGCTCCGCGTCGGCCGAGTCGGGGCCTGGGCCGCCCGCCGCGCGGAGGACGTCCTCGGCGGAGAGGCCGTCCTTCGCGCGCCGCAGGAGCTCGACGACGAGCGGCTCGAGCGCCCGACGCCGCTCGAGCGACCGCGCGACGCCGCCCGCGTGGAGCGCGTGAGACACGGCGTCGACGAACAGGCGCTCGCCGGTGCCGGGCCTCGGCAGCTCGCTCGCACGCGCGCGGGAGACGCCCTCGCGTGTGGTCACGAAGAAGCGGCCGTCCGGAGCCGGCCGGCCTGCGCCGCGGAGCATGCGGCCCGCGAACCGGACGACGCGGCTGTCGCCCGAGCGGAGCCCGAGCGCGTAGAGCTCCCGGCTCGCCTCCCGCTCCGGGAACGCCCACCCGTGCAGCTCACCGGAGAGCGCAGCGCGCTCCACGCACGCGAGGGCGACCGCGGGTCGATCCACGGCCAGCGCGCACCGCCCGAGCACCAGGTTCAAGGTGCCCGTGACGAACGCCTCGGGGAGCACGGTCGCGTGGGGCAGCCCCTCGTCGAGCGCGGCCTGCGGCGCGAGCGCGGCCTCGAGCGTGCGCGCGCGCGTCGCCACGAGGTCCTGGGCGTCGATCGCGTCTACGTGCTTGAGGTCGGCCCGCAGGCGCTCGGCGAC
>CAZHGG010001264.1:0-1798 GCA_964531755.1 uncultured Polyangiaceae bacterium | reverse complement strand
CCGCCCTGCCCGTGCGTACCACACGCGCCCGCCCGGGGCCCCCGCAGCCGAGCTTGGCTCACCACGCTAGCAACGGACGTTGAAATTCGCCGCTGCTCTCCCGCCTCGGCGAGCTGGCGGGGGCGCGTCCCGCGGGGCTCGCCCGCGCCCCGCGCTTGACCTCGCCGCGCGGTCGGGCCTAAGTCGCGCGCATGCTCTCCGAGTCCCGGGACAAGCTCTCTGACCTCCAAAGGCGCCTCATGACGCTAAGGGGGCATCTTTGACCTCCCCAAGCTGAAGCGAGAGCTCGAGGCGCTAAACCAAGAGACCATGGCCCCCGGGTTCTGGAACGACCCGAAGAAGGCGCAGGCGTCCACCAAGAAGCGCGGCAACATCGAGGCGAAGGTGGAGACCTTCGAGCGGCTCGATCGCGACGTGACCGACGCCGTCGAGCTGCTCGAGCTCGGCGCGGCCGAGGGCGACGACGGGGTCGTGGCGGAGGTGGAGGGGGGCCTCGCCGCGCTCGAGGCGCGGGTGCGCGCGTCGGAGCTGCAGCGCATGCTCTCGGGGCAGGTCGATCACGCCAACGCCATCGTGAGCATCCACCCGGGCACCGGCGGCACCGACGCGAAGGACTGGGCGCAGATGCTCCTGCGCATGTACCTGCGCTGGTGCGAGCGGCGGGGCTTCAAGACCGAGGTCGTCGACTACCAAGAGGGCGACGAGGCGGGCATCGACGGCGCGTCCTTCACCGTGGCCGGGCCCAACGCGTACGGCTACCTCCGCTCGGAGCACGGCGTCCACCGGCTCGTGCGCATCTCGCCGTTCGACGCGAACGCGCGCCGGCAGACCGCCTTCGCCGCCGTCGAGATCACCCCCGACATCGAGGACGAGATCGACATCGTCGTCAAAGACGGCGACCTCGAGACCACGACCATGCGCGCTGGCGGCAAGGGCGGCCAGAACGTCAACAAGGTCGAGACCGCGGTGCGCATGAAGCACCTGCCGAGCGGCATCGTCATCGTCTGCCGGGCCGAGCGCTCGCAGCACCAGAACCGCGAGACCGCGCTGAAGATGCTGAAGGCGAAGCTGTACGAGGTGGAGATGCGCAAGCGCGAGGAGGCGCACGACGCCTACCAGGCGACGAAGACGCAGATCGCCTGGGGCAACCAGATCCGCAGCTACGTGCTCGCGCCCTACCGCCTCGTCAAGGACCTCCGCACGTCGCACGAGGCCGGGAACGTCGACGCCGTGCTCGACGGCGATATCGATGATTTCCTCGAGGCCTACCTCCTCGCGGCCGCCGGCGGCACTCTGAAGAAGGGCGGCGCGGTCGACGAGCTCGACTGACTCTCCGTGAGCGTCACGCGTCAGCGCGAGGTCGCGCGCGTGAAGTAGCCCGCGGTGAGGGCGTCGAGGGCGGCCGTGAGCTCGGCCACCTCGGCGGCGCGCTCCTCCCGTTCGGCGCCCGTCATGGCGCGCGCCAACGCGAGGCGCGCTCGGTGGTGGCGAAAGAGCAGCTCGAGCGCCCGGCTCGTGAGGCGCGCGCGGAAGGTCTCGAGGTCGAGCCGCGCCCGCTCGAGGTGGGGCTCTTCGTCGGCGAACACGAGGCGATCGAGCCGGAAGGTGAGGCGCGCCTCGAGGCCCAGCGTGTGCGAGCTCGAGTCGACGAGGCGGCTCTGCTCGGGCAGCGCGTCGACGCTGGCGCGGTCGTCCACGTAGCGGGTGGCGCGCAGCCGCGCCTCGGGCAAGAGCGCGCTCTTTCGCGCGCGCGAGGCGAGGTCGTCGAGGCGCGCGTGGCCGTCCTCGACCCCGGCGG
>CAZHGG010001263.1:0-1800 GCA_964531755.1 uncultured Polyangiaceae bacterium | reverse complement strand
GTGCGCCGCGGGGCAGCGCCCGAGCGCCAACGCGGCGGCGTGCCTGCCTTGCCCCCGCGGGACCTACGCGGACGCCGCCGGCGCGGCGACGTGCACGGCCTGCCCCGAGAACACGAGCACCGCGGGCGAGGAGTCCACCTCGGCGAGCTGCCTCCCGTGCCCGGCGGGGTACGTCTCGAACGCCGGGACGAACCACCTCTGCCAGGACGCCGAGCGCCTGAAGATATTCGTCACGCGCGAGCGCCACAACGGCGACTTCGCGGGAGATGCCACGCTCGTGGGCGCGACCGCGATCGACAAGGCCGACGCGTTCTGCATGACGTCGGCGGCCCGCCCCGCCGGGGGCGCGTACAAAGCGCTCCTCGTGGACGGAGCGAACCGGACGGCGGTGCCCGAGGTCGGCTGGGTGCTCAGGCCCAACACGGCCTACTACCAGGCCGACGGCGCGACCCCGATCGGGATCACCAACGCCTCGTCGGTGTTCAGCTTTCCGCTCACCCACGCGTGGTCGGGGGATCCAGCCCAGGCGTACTGGTACCCGTGGTCGGGCGTCACCCCGAGCTGGGGCCTCGGCGACTCGTGCGGGGGGTGGACGGTGGGCGTCGCGGGGACCTACGGGCGGGCGTTCATCGCCGGGCGCAGGGACGCGACCGGCATCCAGGCGAGCTGCCAGATCGCCCAGCCGCTCCTCTGCGTCGAACAGTAGCGCGGTCGCCCGCGTGGCCCCGCGTCGGCCTCCGCGCGGGTGTTGCGCAGAGTCCGCCGCGCGGTGGGAAACCGAGGTACGCTCGCCGCGATGGCATTCCCCCTCCCCAAGTGGGCCGCTCGCGCGGCCGTGGCGCAGGTCCTCTCGCGCGTCCCGGGCGGCCCGGACGTGCGGTACGCGCTCCAGCGGTACGTGACGCGCTCTCTCCCGTTCCCCGACAAGGAGCTGCTCGGGCGCTTCCAGATCGGCTGCGAGCACCTCGCCGCGCTCGGGCGTCACGCGCCGGGGATGGACCTCGCGCGGGCGCACTTCTTCGAGTTCGGCGCCGGCTGGGACCTCGGCATGGGGCTCTTCCTGCGCGCCGCGGGCGTCGGGCAGCAGACCCTGGTCGATCTGAACCGCTTCGTGCGCCCCGAGCTCGTCCACCACGCGCTCACGCGGCTCCGCTCGTTCATCGCCGCGCCGCCGTCGGATTTCCCCTGCGCGGGCGCGCTCAGCCTCGGGCGGCTCCCCACCTCGTTCGCGGTGAGCGAGTTCGAGGTCGACGGGGCGCTCCGCGAGCTCGGCATCGACTACCGAGCGCCGGCCGACGCGCGGCGCACCGGGCTCCCGGCCGGGTCGGTCGACTGCGTGACCAGCAGCCTCACGCTCGAGCACGTCCCGCTGCCCGAGATCCGGTCGATCTTCGCCGAGCTCTCGCGCATCCTGAAGCCTGGAGGAATGTTCGTGTCGAAGGTCGACATGAGCGACCACTTCAGCCACAGCGACGACTCGCTCACGTCGTGGCACTACCTCCGCTTCGACGAGCGCACCTGGAAGCTCGTCAACGCCGACATGCTCTACCAGAACCGCCTCCGCGCCTCCGCGTACCTCGACGCCGCGACCGACGCCGGGTTCGAGCTGCTCGAGGTGGACCGGCGCTACCCGCGGGGCTGCGATCCCGACACCCACCCGCTGCCCCCGGTTCACCCGAGCTACACGGCCTACAAGGACCGCCGCGATCTGCTTGCCCACAAGCTCTATTTCGTCGCGCGGAAGCCCGCGTGAGCGAGCCTGGGGCCGCGCGCCTCGCGCCGCGCCGCGGGCCGTGAGCC
>CAZHGG010001262.1:0-1801 GCA_964531755.1 uncultured Polyangiaceae bacterium | reverse complement strand
GACCCCCCGCCGGCCGCGCCCGCGTCGACCGACGCGCCGACCGACGGCGCCGACGCCGCGCCCGCGCCCCGCGCCCTCGCCTGGCGCACGAAGACCTCGCTCTTCGCCACGTTCGCGTACGGCTACTTCCAGTCGAGCGCGGTGCTCTTCTTGCCCCTCTACCTCATGAAAGATCGCGGCGTCGCGGAGAAGGACACCATCCTCATCACGGCGTTCTTCGCGCTCGGCATGCTGCTGTTCTCGAACTACGCGGGCAAGCTGGGCGATCGCCACGGGCACCTCTTGGTCATGCGCAACCTCTCGGCCGCGGGCTTCTTCATGGTGGCGAGCTTCGTCCTGCAGACCAAGTTCGCGCTCATGTGCCTCACGGTGTTCGGCGTCGGCGCGACCCTCGCGTCGATCTCCCCCGTGAGCCTCGCGCTCCAGGGGGCCATCACGTCCAAGCACGAGATCGCGCGGGCGAACGCGGTCTACAACGTGTTCTACGCGGCCGGCATGCTGGTCGGACCGCCGCTCTCGGGGCTCGTGTTCGATCGGGTGAGCGGGCGCGCGATGATCCTGCATTTTTCGCTGCTCTGGCTCGCGTTCGCGATCTTCGGCACGGTGTTCGCGAAGGACGATCCCGCGGCGCGCCGCGCCACTCCGAGGACGGCCAGGTAGCCGGCCAGGTCGCCGCCGCGGGCGGCGACTTGCGGTCGATGTGGCCGCGCGTGTGACTTCTTGCCGCAGGCGCCGCCGACGCCGCCCGAGGCCTCGCCCGACGATGTGGCGAGGCGCCATCCTTCGAGCGCGGGTCCGAGCCTCCTCCGCGAAGCTACAGTTCCCACCTGTCGCCTCGCCGCGACTACTCTAACGGGATGGACGCCTCCCCTCCCCTCACGGGCGCCCTCCTCGCGGGGGCCTACCGGGTCGGGCGGCTCCTCGGCGAGGGGGCGGCGGGCGCGGTCTACGAGGGCACCCAGGAGGTGCTCGGGCGGCCCGTCGCCATCAAGGTGCTGAAGACGCGGGTGGGCCACGACGAGCTCACGGCCGGGCAGCTCGAGCGGTTCGGCCGCGAGGCGCGCGCGGCGGCGGCGCTCGGGCACCCGAACATCGTGCAGGTCACGGATTTTCATGCGTCCGCGTCGCCGCCGTTCTTGGTGATGGAGCGCCTCGCGGGGGAGTCGCTGCGCGCCGCCATCGCGCGGGAGGGGCGCCTCCCCGCCGACCGCGTGGCGCTCATCGGCACCCAGCTGCTCGACGCGCTCGAGGCGGCCCACGCGGCCGGCATCGTGCACCGCGACGTCAAGCCCGACAACGTGTTCCTCGCGCGCATGGCGGGCGTCTCCGACCTCGTGAAGGTGCTCGATTTCGGCATCGCGAAGCTCGAGAGCGAGCGGCCGCTCACAGCCCACGGCGCGCGCATGGGCTCGCCAGCCTACATGTCGCCCGAGCAAGCGGCGGGGCGGCCTGCCGACCACCGCGCCGACCTCTACTGCGCCGGCGCGACGCTCTACCACGCCCTCGCCGGGCGGCTCCCGTTCGACACTCAGAGCCTCGGCGAGCTGCTCGCGTGGATCGCCGAGCGCCCTCCGACCCCGCTCGCCCAGGCGGCGCCGGGCCTCGATCCGCGGATGATCGCCGTGGTCGAGCGGGCGATGGCGAAGGACCCGGCGCGACGCTTCCAGAGCGCGGACGAGATGCAGCGCGCGCTCGCCCCGCTCCTGCACGGCGGCCAAGGCGGCCACGGCGCGCCGCGCCCGCGCACCGAGCTCTACGCTCCGCTGCCCGACCCCCGCGGGAGCTTGGCCCCGGCGCCGCC
>CAZHGG010001261.1:0-1801 GCA_964531755.1 uncultured Polyangiaceae bacterium | reverse complement strand
GCGGGCCTCACGACGACGACGACCTCGCCCGCACCTCCGCGTTCCACGGCGGGCCTCACGACGACGACGACCTCGCCCGCACCTCCGCGTTCCACGGCGGGCCGCGCGGCTTCGCCGACGACGAGCCCGAGGACCTCTCGAAGACGTCGGTCCTCCGGGTGGGCGCGCGGCCACGCGGCGCGGAGCCGCGCTCTCTGCGCGAGCTCGACGACGAGGACTTCGACCCGGAGGCGACGGTCAACCTTCGGTGAGGGCGCGTGGGAGCGGCGGCTCGACCTCTGGCCCGCGCGGCGCGTACCATGCGGCGCGATGAGACGAGCCGAGATCGCCAAGGTGGTCGCGTTCTTTTCGCCGCTCGGGTTCTTCCCGAGCTTCGGCGCCCTGTCGGGCCGCGCGCTGGTCGACGCCGTGATCGAGCGCTCGCGCGCTGACGCGTGGGCCGGCGATCTCGAGGAGCTCGAGGTCGACCCCGACGATCCTCCTGGGTTCGCCGACCTGTCGGTGCTCGCGATGGATCCCGCGCGCGTGCTCCGCCTCGAGTCGTGGGAGATCCTCTTCGACGCGGCGGCCCGCGACGAGGGCTACGCGTACTTCCGCACGTACCGCGACCTCGTGCTGCGGCTCGCGCGGCTCGCCGAGCACCGCCTCGTCCTCGACGTCCCGACCCCCTCCAAGAAGAAGAACGAGCTGACCCTCGGATATGCGGGCGAGAGCCACAAGGTCCGCTTCCGCACCGATCTCGCGGTGTTCTCTCCGGACGTGCTCCGCGCGGTGAACGAGGTCATCGCCCCCTCCGGCGCGCGCTTCGCCTTCCTCACCAACCCGCGCTGCGCGGGCTTCATCACGCTCCTCGGCGAGGACGAGGAGCGGCGCATCGTGCGCGCGCGGCGCTGGGCGCTCGAGGCGCTCGCGTGAGCGCGCTCCCGCGCTGACCGCGCCCGCGAGACACGCGAGGGGCCGGCTCGGTCACTCGCGCGCGGGTGGCCGCGGTCCCGCGCCCCGATGTATGTGCAGGATGCATACGACTCACGGCCTGGGCCGCGGCGGCGCAACACGCCGTGCACCCGTCTTCTTCGGCAGAGGGCCACGCTTGGACGCGGGCGGCTCCATCGCCGGTCGAGGGTTTTCCACGATACCGCCGCGCGTTCTTCGGTGTCAGCCTCCATCGTCGAGCGACGTGCTCGCGGGAGGAGCAGGTGACGGGAGGACGAGCCAGGCGCCGATGGGCGCCATCGCCGCGGCGTGCGCGGTCCGCGAGCGGCGGAGCGCGTGCCCCACGGGGAGCGGTCGGGCGGCCATGAGCAACGCCGTCACCAAGCCGAACCTCGCGCCCACGAACCCAACGGAGACCGCGGCGGGCGCGGTGACCGAAGCGCCCCCGCTCGCGGTGGCAGGCGCGCCCGCGGCGGGGACCCTGTTCGCAGGCAAGTACCGGATCGAGCGCGTGCTCGGCGTCGGCGGCATGGGCTACGTGCTCGCGGCGACCCACCTGCAGCTCGACGAGCGCGTCGCGATCAAGATGCTCCTCCCACACCTCGCCTCGAACGCCGACGTGGTCGGCCGCTTCCTGCGCGAGGGACGCGCGGCGGTCAAGATCCGCAGCCAACACGTGGTGCGCGTGCTCGACGTCGCCTCCGTCGAGGGCGTGCCGTACCTCGTCACGGAGTACCTCGACGGCGTCGACCTCGCGGAGCTGCTCGTCGCCGAAGAGAGGCTCGAGCCGCTCGTCGCCGTCGACTACGTCTTGCAGGCGTGCGAGGCCATCGCCGAGGCCCACGCCGCCGGCATCGTCCATCGCGAT
>CAZHGG010001260.1:0-1801 GCA_964531755.1 uncultured Polyangiaceae bacterium | reverse complement strand
CCGCGAGCCCGGCGGATTGACAGCCGCGGGCGCCACGGTCATCTTTGTAGCGGCCGTCCGCTCCGGCCTCACCCCGCACCGACCGTCCCCCCACGGTCCGCGCGCGGGGCGAAGAGGGATGACCTCGGGGTCGGGTGACTCGTCTCTTTTCGCCACGGTCGCCGGCAGGGGGGTGCACGGCGCGTGGTCCGAGGAGACGACATGCCCAGCCACCTCAAGGATCGCGTCCGCGCCCGCATGGAAAAGACGGGCGAGGGCTACCAGCAGGCCCTTCGCCACGTCCGCGCGCAGGAGGAGCGCCCGACCGAGCCGCCGGCCGACCCGACCGCCGCGCGCTCGCGCACCGTCGCCGACACGGCCTTCTCGATCGCCGTCGTGCGCGCGGAGGAGGGCGCTCGGCCCGAGGACGAGCGTCTCTTCTCGGACCCCTACGCGGCGGTGTTCGCCGCGGCCGGCGCGCCCGCCGCAGAGAGCACGCAGCGGTTCCTCGCGCTCCCGTTTTTTCGCGACGGAATACGGCTCCGCACGCGCTTCCTCGACGACCGGGTGCGCGACGGCCTCGCGGCCGGGCTCACGCAGGTCGTCCTCCTCGGCGCGGGCTTCGACGCGCGCGGGCTGCGCATGACCGAGATCGCGGCGCGGCGCGGCAGGGTCTTCGAGGTGGACACGGCCTATCAGCTGGACCGCAAGCGGCGCGCGCTCGCGAGCGCGGGCGTGAAGGTCCCGGCGCACGTCGTCCACGTCCCGTTCGAGTTCGACACGCGCGACCTGGAGGGCGAGCTCGGGGGTGCGCTCGAGGCGGGCGGCTTCGAGCCCGGGGTCGGCGCGATGTTCGTCTGGGAGGGCGTCATCGGCTACATCGACGACGCGGCCATCGACCAGACGCTCCGCTTCGTCGTGGCCGCGGGCGGCCCGCGGAGTCGCCTCGCGTTCACCTTCGCGGACGAGGCGCTCCTCGGCGCCGAGCCGATGGCGGCGCGCACCAAGCGATGCGGCTTCGCTTCATGTGAAGCGATTGGCTCAGACGACCTCTGGCGAAGGTACCTGCCGGGCGAACCCCACCCGAACGCTTGGCTGACGAAGGTCGGGCTGGCGACCGTATGAGGGCCGGGACTCTTCGGTGACGCGGCACGCATCTCCACCGTCGCCGGCGCCTCCACGGGACCCCGGTTCTTCCGGGTCTCGTCGTGTTGTGAGGACGAGTTGTGCAGGATCGAGAGCGGGGGCCCGACGACCCGCCACACGGCGCGCCCTCAGGCCTGCCCGCTCTGGATGCGCGCCAGCGAACCGTGATCACGAGCGACATCGCGGCGAGGCCGAGGCCGAAGGCGCCTGCGTGGAGCGCGCTCCGCAGCTCGAAGGTTCCGACGCGCAAGGATCGCGTCGAGGGGCAGGCGTGGGCGCGGCTGCTCGCGGAGAAACACGACCCCGAGGTCGACTCCATCATCGGCGACGCCGTCAAGGAACGCAGCGGCGCTTGGTACACGATGGTCACGCGGGCGGTCGCGCGCGGCGAGCTCCCCGACGGCACCGATCCGCGGCTGCTCCTAGGGATGCTCGGGGCGGTCGTCGACGCGTGGAACGCGAGCTCGTCAGGCCGGCTGAAGGCCGACCTGCTCGAGGCTGCCGTGCGCACCGTCGTCGCCGGCGCGCGTTCGGGCTCACTCGTTCGCTCGAGCGTGCGTCGCGGGTCCCGGCCCGCGGACTGAGCGCAACCAGCATGATTTTCGGCGACACCGAGTACACGCATCGTCGCACGCCCGTCGCAAGCCGCGCGTCCGTCCGGGTCTTCTTCAGACCC
>CAZHGG010001259.1:0-1807 GCA_964531755.1 uncultured Polyangiaceae bacterium | reverse complement strand
GGAGTCGTTCGGGGCGGGGCTCGTCGCGGTGGCTGCGGCGGGCGCGCTCGCGTCGCTCGCGGGCTCGCGCTCGGGGAGCGCCTCGGCCTCCTGCCCTGGTAGCGCCTCGGGCGCGCGCGGCTCGCCGTCGCCGTCCATCGTCACGTGGCCCCGGCGGATCCGCTCTTGTCGCGCAGCGTCGCGACCACCGCGGGCTCGGGCGCGCCGTTCGACTCGGGGATGATCCAGTTGTCGCCCCAGAGGTGCGCGCCGCCGTCGATGTACCAGGTCTCGCCCGTGACGAACCACGCGGCCTCGCTCGCGAGGTACGCGATGAGCTCGGCCACCTCCTCGGCGCAGCCGAGGCGCTTCATGGGCGTGCGCACCCGGCTCATCTCGAGCAGCTCCGGCCCGTACTGATCGGTGCCGGAGGTCTTGATGATGCCCGGCGCCACGGCGTTCACCTGCACGTTGTGCTGCGCCCACTCGACCGCGAGGGTCTTGGTCATGTTGTCGACGCCGGCCCGCGCCGCGCCGGTGTGCACCATGCCCGGGAAGCCCCGCGCGATGTTCGCGATCACGTTCACGATCCGCCCGCGCCGCGCCGGCAGCATGTGCCGCACGGCCACCGCCTGCGTCATGAAGAACGTGCCGTTCAGGTTGTTGCGGACCACCGCCTCCCACCCGCGCGGCGAGACGCTCTCCGCGCTCGTGGGGAACTGGCCGCCCGCGTTGTTGACGAGCACCGTCGCGGGTCCGAGCGCCGCGCCCACCGCGTCGACGAAGGCGCCGATCGCGTCGGGCTCGCGGATGTCGCAGGTGTCGGCGAAGACCGTGATGCCCCGCGCCTCGAGCTCGGCCCGGCCCGCGTCGAGCTTCTCGCGCTTGCGCCCGCAGATGGCGATCTTGGCGCCGAGCTCGCCGAGCGTGTGCGCGACGGCGAGGCCGATGCCGCTGCCGCCGCCGGTGATGAGGGCCACGTGGCCGTCGAAGAGGCCGGGTCGAAAGATGCTGGTCATGGGCGTCCTGCGCTGCGCGGTAGGCGATGCGGGTCGAGAGGTCCTAGCCGCGCCGCACGACGCCGTCGCGGCCCCGGATGAGCTTGTCGCCGTTCGCGGCCACCGCCTCGTCGTGGGCGTCGAAGGTGGCCTTCGCGCCGTCCGGGAACACGTAGCCCACGATGCGCGCCGGGTTGCCCCGCACGAGCGCGAAGTCGGGCACGTCTTTCGTGACGACCGAGCCCGCGGCGACCATGGCCCACTCGCCGACCGTGACCCCGCACACGATCGTCGAGTTCGCCCCCAGGGCGGCGCCCTTCTTGATGAGGGTCTTCGCGACGACCCAGTCGTCGGCGCTCTTCAGGCTGAGATCGGGGTTCACCGCGCGCGGGCGCAGATCGTTCGTGAAGCACACGTGCGGCCCAGCGAACACGCCCTCCTCCAGGGTCACCCCGTGGAAGAGCGAGACGTTGTTCTGGATTTTGCAGTTGTTGCCGATCGTGACGTCGCTGTCGACGTACACGTTCTTCCCGAACACGCAGTTTTCGCCGATGGTGACGTTCTCGCGCACCTGGCAGAAGAGCCAGATTTGGGTGCCCTCGCCGAGGGTGGCCTTCTCGTGGACGACGGCGGTGGGGTGAATTCGGATGCCCATGGTGGGGGCGCAGCCTAGCATTCCCTCGCGTCGCGGGGCTCGGGAAGTGCCCGGCCGGCCTGGCAGCCCGTTGACAAACTCCCGTCGCCCGCGCGCCGCCGCATCGGCACGGGCTTCGTTGGGGGACACCCGGGCCCGCGCACCACACAAAATATGGGCCCCCGCCCCCCCCGGG
>CAZHGG010001258.1:0-1811 GCA_964531755.1 uncultured Polyangiaceae bacterium | reverse complement strand
TTCAGCACGGGGAGGCGGCGCTTCTTGTCGGTGCTCGGCACGCTCCATGTGTATAGCAGGCGTGTAGCGGGCGCGCGCGCCCCGAGGAGACGAGCGCGCGGGGACGCCGCGCGCTAGGCCGGGCGAGCTCAGCGGTTCGGCGCGCCGTTTGGCTGCCGCTCGAAGTAGCGCTTCGAGGCCTCTCGGAGACGCGTGCACTCTGCATCGACCACGGGCGCGCTCGCGTTCTCGTGGGCGAGAAGCGGCATGCAGGTGTAGTCTCCGTCCCACGCCTGCGCGACGAGGGCGTGCGCGTCGCCGAGCATGCCCCACGTGTTGAGCGGGCAGCGGTAGCCGGCCGAGCAGTTCGAGATGGGCAGGGCGCGCGGCGTGGTGGGAGCGGGCCGGAGGAGGCTCGAGCCGGGCAGCTCGGCGCGGTAGCCCTCGAGGACGACGCTGTCGTACACGCCGTAGAGATCGAGCAGCGTGGGCAGCAGATCGAGGTGCGACGTGGGCGCCGCCGCGTGCGCCCTCAGGTCGCGCGCCTGGGTCTCGGTGAGCGCGCCGTTGCCCCACGCCACGAACCCGGGCACGTGGAGCTGCTCGTCGAACAGGTTCTGACCGTGGTGGATGGCGCGGTGCTCGCCGAACGCCTCGCCGTGGTCGCTCGTGAAGAGCACGACCCAGGGGCGCTTGCCCTGGGCCGCGATGAACGCGCGGATCGCCCGCGCGACCTCACGGTCTTGGGCGCGGATGGCGTTCTGGTAGGTGCGGTGCAGCTCGGGGAGGTGGCTCCACGACACGACGTCGCTGTAGGGGCGGAAGGGGGCGTCGGCCGGGTCCATGTAGTACGGCACGTGGGTGCCGCCGAGGTGCAGCGTGAGGAGCTGCGGCGCCGGAAACGTGGGGAGATCCGCCATCATACGGTCGACGAGGTGCCGGTCCACGCCCTCGGTGTAGATGTCGCTGCTGTCGTCGATCTTGCGGCCGAAGAGGTCCTCGACGTCGAGGTGGGCATCGGTCGCCTCGAGCGCGTCGGCCCGCTCGAAGATGGTGGACCACTGCGCCGAGTAGTACACGACGTGCGGGCGCGCGCTCCCGGCGCGGATCTGGCGCGCGAAGTCGAACAGCGTGGGCGCCGCCGCGAGCTCTTGGGCGGTGCCGAGCTGCGTGCGCCCGGTGAACACGGCGCCCACGCTGATGGCCGTGTAGCTCGCGAGCGACCGCAGCGTGCCCAGCGCCACACGGTCCGGGAGCAGCGCGTTCACCTCGGGCGCGACCGGGCAGTCGTCGACGTGCGCCGAGCAGTAGTCGGTGGCGCGGACGCTCTCGCCGAAGACGAAGAGCACGCTCGGCAGCTCGCGCGCCTTGGTGGGCAGGAGGGGCAGGGTGATCGACGCGCGCCCCGCGGCGCGCGCGGTGGGGACGAGCCCGCGGAGGGCGTCCACCATGCGGACCTCCGGCGTGGCCGCCCGGAGCCCGAGGAAGGGCAGGGCGAGCAGCGGGACGAGCGCGAGGCCGGCGCGTCGGAGCGACGCGGCGCGCGCCGAGGCGAGCGAGAGCAGCGCGTACTCGACGAGCGCCCCGAACGCCACCAGCGCGGTGAACATGGGCGCGAGCTGCCAGAGCACGGGGCGCACGTCGGCGGCGGCGGCCACCGCGCTCTCGACGAGCTGGCGGTCGAGCGGCGCGTTGTAGAAGCGCACCGCGGTCGCTTGCACGGCGAAGATGAAGGCGTAGCCCAGCGCCGCAGCCCAGCGGCGGGCGCGCGGGGTCGCGAGCTGGAGCACCGCGAAGCCGAGCGCGACCGAGGCGAGCGCGCAGAGCCCGTG
>CAZHGG010001257.1:0-1823 GCA_964531755.1 uncultured Polyangiaceae bacterium | reverse complement strand
AGCGACGCCGCCGCGCTCGATGGCGCCGCGGCCGACGGCGCCCTCCCGGACGCCGCGGTCGACGCGGGCCCCGTCGACGGCGCCGCGGCGGCGAGGGTCGACGCCGCGGTCGACGGCGGCGCGTGCGTCACGGCGCCCCCCAGCAACGCGTGCGGCGTGAACCCCCAGTGCGGCTGCACTGCCACCCAGACCTGCGACGTCACGAACCTCGTGAGCGGCGCGGTGAGCTGCGTCGGTGCGGGCTCCGTGGCCGCGGGCCGCGCGTGCACCACCACGAGCAACTGCGCGCGCGGCCTCACCTGCTGGAACGGCGCCTGCCGCCCGTTTTGCTCGCGTGGCACGCCCACGTGCGGCGCTGGCACCCTCTGTTTTGCCCCCCAAGACGCGGCCGGCGCGACGACTCCTAACCTCGACGTGTGCTCGATCGCGTGCGATCCCACGCGGGCCTCGGCGGCCTGTGGGACGAACGCGTGCGTGTGGTTCGCCTCCGCCGGCGTGGCCGACTGCCGCCCGCCGGGCACGAGGCCCGAGTACGCCACGTGCGCGTCGACCGCCGACTGCCGGCAGGGCCTCGTCTGCGTGAACGATCCCATCTTCGGGCCCGAGTGCGAGCGGTGGTGCCGCGTCGGCAGCAACGCCGACTGCTCGCTCGGGGACACGTGCGCCGACGTGCTCGGAGCGAGCGCGCCCACCGTGCCAGGCGCCGGCACCCGCATAGGCGTCTGCGTATTCTAGGCCGGCCCCCCGCCACGCGCGCTCCCGCGACGAACGTGTTTGAGAAATCGCCCGGGTTGCTCTAGCCTCGAGGAATGAACAGCCGCCTCCGCACCCTCGTGACCGCGCTCGGCCTCAGCACCGCCGCCTTCCTCTCGCTCGCCACGAGCAAGCCCAAAGAGGAGGGGACCGAGGCGGTCGACCCCGAGACCGCGCAGTACATCGGTGACTGGGAGGGCGAGGGTGTGACCCTCTCCATCGGGCGGGACAAGAGCTTCAGCTTCAAGAAGCAGCAGGGCTCCACGAGCAGCTCCGCCAACGGCAAGGTGAAGGCGATCCAGGGCGGCCAGATCATCGTGAAGGCCGCGTTCATCGAGCTCAAGTACAAGGTCGACGTGCCGCCCACCGTGGAGGACGGCATCTGGACCATGACCGTCGACGGAAACGCGCTCACCAAGAAGGGCGCGGGCGCGGGCAAGGGCGCTTCGGTGAAGACCAAGCTCGAGGGCAGCATCGCGACGCAGTTCGCGGGCAAGGGCGTCACCAAGGTCGCGTGCCCCGGCTCGGTCACGCAGCCCGAGTTCGTGTGCACGGCCACGCTGAAAAATGGCAAGACGGCCCCGGTCACCGTCAAGCTCAAGGACCCCGCGAAGGGGGACTACACCTTCCGCACCGAGGTCGTGGACGTGGACGCGGCCACGCTGGCGACGAACCTCGCGGGGATGGTCGCCAAGGAGACGAAGGGGAAGCTGAACCTCACGGTCGACTGCGGCGCCGGCAAGCTCTACCTGCCGGAGAACGATCCGCTCGTGTGCGAGGCGGTCGACAAGCGGACCAAGCGCAAGGGCACGGTCGAGGCGAAGTTCACCGGGGGCGATCTCCACTGGTCGGCCAAGGGCTTCTGACGCCTCGCTGGCGCCGCGCCGTCGTCCCGCTCGCGCTGCTCCTCGGGGCGACGCCCTACGCGCTGCGCGAGGAGCCCGTGTGGCTGCTAGGGCTCTCGGGGGGCATCACGCGCGCGTGGCCCGCGTGGGCGTCGCGCGCCGCGCCGCTCCGCCGCGCGCTCGGTCCCTGGCTCATGGGGCACCTGAGCGACGCGGCGCTCGCGG
>CAZHGG010001256.1:0-1833 GCA_964531755.1 uncultured Polyangiaceae bacterium | reverse complement strand
CGGGCGCCGGACGGCGAGCGCGCCCGCGGCGAGCGTGGCGCCGATCGCGACGAGCGCGGCGAGGGTCGTGGCGGCGCGCGGCCCGGAGGCGTGCCCGCCCGCGCCGCTGCCCTCCAGCCCGTCGAGGCTCACCGAGCAGCACGACGCGACCACCGTGAGGTCGAGGTCGAGCAGGAAGCGCGCCGACAGCGCGAGATCGAGCAGGGCGAGCGGCGCCAGGCCGAGCATGAAGAGCGCGAGCGGCCGCGCGAGCTCGAAGGTGCGCATCCGCGCGTCGAACGCGAAGACCTGCACCACGAGGCCCGCGACCAGCGCGAGGCCCACGTCTGCGAGCAGGGAGGGGAAGCCCCAGGGGCTCGCCTGGAACACGCCGTAGCCGCACATGGCGCCGCGGATCCCGAGGCTCAGCCGGTCGGCGGCCAGGGCCGTGAACGCCACACACGCGATCTGCACGAAGGCGCCCACACGCACGAAGGTGCCGGCCAGCTCGAGGCGACGCTCGAGCAGGAGCTGCCCCTCGGTGGCGCGCGCGAGCCGGAAATGACGGAGCACCTGGAATCCCGTGTAAGATGCACGGAGTAGCAGGGCCCCCGAGACCAAGCCGGCCACGAGCCGGAGCGCCACCCACGGCTCGAGCAGGTTTCTCACGGCGCGACCTCGGCCGGGGCCGCGGGGGCCTCGGGGACGAGCGCGCCGTCGGCCAGGACGAGGACGCGGGTCACCGCGGGGTGCCCCACGACGCGCGCGTCGTGGCTCGCGACCAGCATGGCGCGCCCCTCGGCCTTCATGGCCACGAGCTCGTCTCCCAGCTCGCGCGTGCGGGTGTCGTCGAGGTGGGCCGTGGGCTCGTCGAGCACGAGCAGCGGGGGATCGAAGAGGAGCGCGCGCGCGAGCCCCACGCGCTGCCGCTCGCCGCCGGAGAGCGAGCGCGCGGACGTGCCGGCGAGGTGGTCCACACCGAAGCGCTTCAGCAGCGCCACGGCGCGAGCCTCCCGCGCGCGCGTGACGGCGTGGAGCGGCACCTCGGGCAGGAGCACGTTCTCGAGGGCGGTCAGGGCGTCGATGAGCTGGAGGTCTTGGAAGAGGAACCCCACCTTGCGGCGGCGCACCTCCGCCCGGTGGGCCTCACGCAGGCGCGAGGTGGGCTCGCCGTCGAGGTACACCTCCCCCGACGTGGGGGAGAGCATGCCGCCGACCACCGCGAGGAGGGTGGTCTTCCCCGACCCGCTCGGGCCGCGGAGGACGACGAGCTCGCCCCGCTCGACCGCGAACGAGACGTCGTCGAGCACGGTGCGGCGGGCCGCGCCATCCCGCACGCGCTTGCTCACCGCCTCGACTCTCACCGCAGGGGCCACCCGGGCAGTGTAGCAAGGATTGTGTGCCACCAAGTGCCGGGTCGTCCGATGGGCGCTGGCACACGCCGCGGATCGCGCGCGATTCCACGCCGTGGGCTACGGGCCCGATCCTTGCTTCTTCGTCCATGCGCCCGCCCCGCGCGCGCGCTATTCTCCCTCGAGCAGGTCTCGTCATGCGGAACACGCCCCCCCACGCACCGTCGAAGTCGAAGTCCGCGTCGACGTCGCCGCTCGCGCGCCACCGGTCCGCGATGGCGCTCACCCTCGTGGGCGCGCTGGTCGGCGCCACCGTCGCGTGCAGCTTGAATCCCCAGCCGCTCCCGCCCGAGGACGACGACCGGATCGCCGCCAACCCCACCGGCGAGCCCTCCGCGGGCGGAACGTTCGGCGACGCCTCGGAGTCCTCGCCCCGCGACGCCGCGGCCCCGCCGGCCCCGCTCGACGGCAGCCCCCGGCTGGACGCGGGCGCCGACGCCCC
>CAZHGG010001255.1:0-1833 GCA_964531755.1 uncultured Polyangiaceae bacterium | reverse complement strand
CGGCGGCGACGTGATCGGCGATCACACCGTGCACCTCTTGGGCGCGGGCGAGCGCCTCGAGCTCACGCACCGCGCGACGAGCCGCGAGCTCTTCGCGCAAGGGGCCCTCCGCGCGGCCGCGCGCCTCGTGGGCCGCGGCCAGCGCCGCGTGCGCCTCGCCGAGGTGCTCGAGGGCGGGCCCGAGTAGCTCGGGTTACGCTGCCCCGGTCGAGCCTCGATCACGTGGAGAGGTCGGACCGAGCCGCGGCGTCCCGCCACCGGCGAGCCCCGGACTCGTCAGCGGTTGCCCCCGGCGTGGCTCCCCACGATGGCCTGAGCCACCGCGACGCCCGAGCGCGCCGCCCCCTCGAGGTACCCCTGCCACTCGTAGAAGGAGTCCGCGTGCTCGCCCGCGAAATGCAGGTCGCCCACGGGCGTGCCTTCCCAGCCCGCGATCGAGGTGAACTGGCCAGGGAGGTAGCAGGTGTACGAGCCGCGGGAGAACGACTGTGGGAGCCAGTGGGCGCGGTGCATGACCGGGGCCCCCGACGTGCGCCGCACGACCTGGGCGGACGCGCCTGGGAAGACCCGATCGAGATCGGCGAGGAAGGCGTCCGCCTGCGGGAGGATGAGATCGTAGCGCGCGGGGTGAAAGCTCGCGCCGGGACCGTGGCAGCTCCCGCACGAGACGCCGCCGGTCCCGGTCCCGGCGGGCCGGAGCATCTGCCGGGCATAGCCGAGGTTCCCGCCGAAGTAGTCGGTGAGGATCGTGCTGCTCCCGTCCCCGCCGGTCCAGTTGCTCTCCCAGGTGTTCTGGAGGTTCGCCAGATCGGCGTAGACGTCGCCGTCGCTCCCCTGCGCCGACCACGGGCGGCCCTGAAAGAGGTACTCGGTCTTCCCGTTGTACCCGTAGCCGAGCTCCTGGATGGCGCGCACCTTCTCCGGCGGGAGGCCGAGGCTCGCGTCGAGCGTCACCCGGCGGAGCACCGAGAACGGAATGGCCAGCACGACGACGTCCGCGACGGTCACCTGGGTGGTCTCCCGGAACGTGAGGACGAACTCGCCCGTCGCGCTCCGCGCTAGCCCCGTGAGCGTCGCGCCCGTCACGACCGGAGCGCGGAGCCTCGCCCGGAGGAGGGCGGGGATCTGGTCGTTCCCTCCGACGATGTGATAGCGCTCGTCGCTCGAGCCGTACGGTTCGAAGACGCTGCGGCGATCGGCGCGCACGAACTCGAGGAGGTTCAGGCAGCTCTGCTCCGCCGGCTCGCGGCCGTACTCGGAGATGTACGCCGCGCTCAACATCGCCTTGAGGAGCGGCAGGTCGGCGCAGCGCGTGTCGAGCCAGGCCTGGAGGCTCGTCTCGTCGAGCGCGACGTCCGCCGCGGTGTGCTCGCGCGCGGACGGCGCTGCGGAGAGCCCCTGGAGATCCGCGCGAATGCGCGGGACGAGCGCGCGCCACTGGTCGACGACCTCGGCGCTCGAGCGGCGGGCGCCCTGGAAGTAGTAGACGGGCTCGCCCGGCTGCTTGGTGTAGTCCTCGAGCGCCAGCTTGAGCTCGCTCGCGTACCCCAGGATCGTCTTGTGGGCGGTGTCGATCATCTCGCCGCCGTTCTCGCCCACGTGTCCGGGGAACTCGCGGTTCGAGTGGCAGCGCCCACCGACGCGCGTGTTCGCCTCGTACACCGAGGCGACGATCCCCTGCTTCTGGAGGCGATCGGCGCACACGAGGCCTGCGATGCCGGCGCCCACGATCACGACGCGGGGCTGGCTCGCCGCCCCCGAGACGAGCCCCCGCGTCTGGCCGGTCGCGTCGCCGCGCGGCCGCTCGTCGCTCGAGCACGCCGCCACGCCGCG
>CAZHGG010001254.1:0-1842 GCA_964531755.1 uncultured Polyangiaceae bacterium | reverse complement strand
GCGAGCGCGAGGAGCGCGACCACGTGACCGAGGCGTGCCGCGGCCCAGCACCACACCCGCGCCAGCCACGCGAGCGCGCCCCGTCCCGGAGGCTCGCCGGGGCTCGGAGGGTTCGGCGGGGGGGGCATCCGGAGCTCAGGCAAGACGCGGTCCAGCGCGAATATTCCCTCACTCCGGGGGCACCGCCAAGGCCTCGGTGCTAGGCTGGCCGGGTGGGCATTCTCCGCGGAGCGGTTCGTGTGGGCGCGACCGCGGCGGTCGCCGGCCTCGTGGCGTTGGGCGGCTGCGGCACCGAGCCCTTGCCCTACGGGCGCGCCGGGGTCGGCGGTGGCAGCGTGGGGGTCGCGGAGGACGCCGCGGGCTCCTTCGGCTTCGACGCGTCGTCGCTCGCGCCCCCCGGCTGCGGCGTCGGTCCCGACGGCGGGGTCTGCGACTGCATCGACTCCCCGCTTCTGGTCGATCCGCCCAATTTCTATTTCGTGCTCGATCGCTCGGGCTCCATGGCCGACGAGGACAAGTGGATGACCGTCCGCACGGCGGTCATCGAGCTCATGACGGCGATAGGTCCCCGCGCGAGCTTCGGGGCCACGGCCTTCCCGGGCCAAGCGGGGGGATGTACTCCGGGCACCGAGGTGATGTCGCTGCGGCGGGGCGACTCCCCGAGCGGGACCATCGGCCCTACCACCAAGACCCTCGCGGACGCGCTCTGGCGAGTGCCCTCCGGCGGCACCCCCACGGCGGGGACGCTCGCCGCCCTGGCCGATCGCCTCCCGAAGGTCGCCGGGAAGACCTACGTCATCCTCGCGACCGACGGCGGCCCCAACTGCGGGCAGCAGAGCTGCGGCGCCGACGCCTGCATCCTGAACATCGAGCGCATCAACGGCTGCACGCCCACGGGCGCGGCGTGCTGCGCCGACTCGCCGTCGCTGTGCCTCGACTCGGACGCCACCGTCGCGGCGGTCGCGAAGCTCAAGGCGGGCGGAGTGCCCACGTTCGTGATCGGCGTCCCGGGGAGCCAGGCCTACGCGCCGCTGCTGGATCGTCTCGCGATCACCGGCGGCACGCGTCAGCCAACCGGCGGCACGGCCTATTACCGCGTCGACAAGGCCGACAAGGCCGACCTCACCGCGGCCCTCCGCCAGGTGGCGGCGCGCATCGTCGCCACGTGCACGTACGAGCTGAAGGAGGCGCCGCCGGACTCGAACCGGGTGAACGTGTACCTCGACGAGGTCGCGGTGCCCAAGTCCGGCTGGACCCTCGACGGCAAGACTGTGACCCTCGTCGGCGACACCTGCGCGCGGGTGATGCGCGGGGACGTCCTCGACGTGCGCATCATCCTCGGCTGCCCGACGATCGAGGCGAGGTAGCCGAGGCTCACGCCTCGACCCGGCTGCGCAGCTCGCGCTCGGTGAGCTTGGCGACGCGTTCGGTGTCCTCGAGGAGCGCCGGTATGCCCTGCAGCGGCCCCCGCGCTGAAGGCGACATCGTAGCCGTCGGGTGGATGCGCGTCGTCGAGACGACGCTTCACCTCGTCCACGAGGGCGAGGACCGCGCGCCGCCCGTCGTCGGAAGCGTCGAACCAGGTGGCTACCGCGCCTCGCGTGATGCCCCGTCGACACGGGGAACCGGTCTTCCACGGCGAACGCGAGCGCGTTCGAGGACCCCACTCCGACGGCGGGTTGCTCAGGAACGGGCTCGTGCCGTGACCGTTCGGGGGCGACATCGTGGAGAGGATACGCGGAACGGTTGGGCTCTACATGGGGCACGTCGCCGAGCGTCTGGACGCGGCGCTCGCGGACGCGGCGCGCCACGAGCCGACGTACCTGGACTTCCTGGACAAGC
>CAZHGG010001253.1:0-1850 GCA_964531755.1 uncultured Polyangiaceae bacterium | reverse complement strand
GGTTCGCTTCGAAGCCTCCATGGGCGACGCGATCCGCGAGCGCGTCGAGCTCCGCGCCGAGCTCGACGAGGCGATCGCCCGCGGGGAGTTCGCGCTCGTGTACCAGCCCAAGATCCGCTGCGGCGACGGGGCCCTCGTCGGGGTCGAGGCCCTCGCCCGCTGGCGCCGCCCCGACGGCCGCGCCGTGTCCCCCGGGCGCTTCATCCCCATCGCCGAGGAGACCGGCCAGATCGTCCCCATCGGCGCCTGGGTGCTCGACCACGCCCTCGCGCAGCTCGCCCGCTGGGACGACCTCCACGGCCCCTCGCGGCTCCGCATGGCGGTCAACGTCTCGCCGCGGCAGCTCCACGACCCGGCCTTCGTCGACTATGTCGCCGCGGCCCTCCGCGCCCACGCCATCGCCCCCTCGCGCCTCGTCGTCGAGCTCACCGAGACCGCCGTGATGAGCGACCCGGAGCGCGGCGCCCGCCTCCTCGCCCGCATCCGCGCGCTCGGCGTCCACGTGTCCATCGACGACTACGGCGCGGGCAACGCGTCCATCGCCTACCTGCGGCAGTTTCCCGCGGAGGAGGTGAAGATCGACCGCGCCCTCACCGACGGCCTCCGCAGCGCCGACCGCTCGGCCACGGCGCTCGTCCGCTCGATCATCGAGCTCGGCCACGCCCTCGGGCTCACCGTGGTGGCCGAGGGCGTCGAGGACGAGTCCCAGCTCACGACCCTCCGCGCGCTCGGCTGCGACGTGGCCCAGGGCTACGCCATCGCCCCCCCCCTCGACGTGGAGAAGGCCACCCGCTACGTGCGCGAGCACCCGCCGGCGAAGTTCTCGCTCCCGCCGCCGCGGGAGAGCGCCGCGCCGCGCCCGATGAACTGACCGCCGCGTCCCCGCCGTCCCGGCGCTTGACCTCCGCGCGCGCTTCGGGGCTCCATCCGCGCGATGTCCCCTGCGATCCCTCCTGGCGACGCGCTCCCCGATGTCCGATCGCCGCTCCCTGGCGCCGTCGGTCGCTCGCTCGTCGACGCCCTCGCGGCGCACGAGTGCCCCGGCCTCACCGCGCGACGGCGGCGACGCGCGGAGGCCACCGGCGCCTCCCACGACCCCATCGTGTGGACGGCGGCGCGCGGCGCCAACGTCACGGACGTCGACGGCAACGTGTACGTCGACCTCACCGCGGGCTTCGGCGCGGCCCTCGTCGGGCACGGGCACCCGCGCGTCGTCGCCGCCGTGAGGGCCCAGTCCGAGCGGATGCTCCACGCCCTCGGCGACGTGTACCCCTCCGACGCGAAGGTTCGCCTCGAGGCGCGCCTCGCCGCGATGGCGCCCTGGGACGCGCGGGTCATCCTCGGGCTCTCGGGCGCCGACGCCGTCGAGGCCGGGCTCAAGACCGCCCGCCTCCACACCGGCCGCGCGGGCGTCCTCGCCTTCCACGGCGCCTACCACGGGCTCTCCTACGGGACCGTCGCCGCCTGCGGGTACCGCGACGCCTTCCGCGCCCCCTTCGCCGGGCAGCTCAACCCCGCGGTGTCCTTCGCCCCCTTTCCCGCCGACGCCGACGCGCTCCCCGAGGCGCTCGCCGCCGTCGACGCCGCGCTCGCCACGGGCGCGGTGGGGGCCGTCCTCGTCGAGCCCGTCCTCGGGCGAGGTGGGGTGGTGGTGCCGCCGCGCGGCTTCCTCGCGGCCCTCGGCGCGCGCGCGCGGGCGGCGGGCGCGGTCCTCGTCGCCGACGAGATCTACACCGGGCTCCACCGCACGGGCCCTCGCTTTCGCAGCGTCGACGAGGGCGCGTCGCCCGATGTGCTCTGCCTCGGCAAGGCCCTCGGCGGCGGCGTCCCGGTGAGCGCGTGCCTCCTCC
>CAZHGG010001252.1:0-1863 GCA_964531755.1 uncultured Polyangiaceae bacterium | reverse complement strand
AGCAGCTCCGGAAGATCACCAACACCCGCGGCGCGAACCTCCTTGGGATCGAGGGTACCGATCTCGGCGTGCCGGTCGAGCACAATGGTCAACTCTACCTCTTCTTCGGCGACGCCGAGCTGGGGAGCGCGCGCACCGAGCTCTGGATCCGGCCGATGGCGACCGCCGCGGACCTGGTGGACGGCCGCGAGATCCAGTTCCTCCCAAACGCGAGTGGGTGGGCAGCCTCGTTCGACGTGCTGGACGTGGACAACAGGTTGGCAACCTACCCAGCCAGTCTGCCCTACCTACATACTTTCCCTCCCCTCGTGATCCCGCAGGCGCCACAGACTTTCGACGTACCCACGGGGGCCTTTTCGTATGGCGGGCGCCTGCACGTGTTTCGCATGCGAAAGACGGGCGTCGACGAGGCCGCCAGTTGGAGCCCGCGCTACGGGGTAGACGAGTTCCTGTGGCCCGGCGTGATCGGAGGCCGGTCGGTGCTCGAATCCGCGAGCGATCCATGGCGGTTCGCGGCGGAGCCCGCCGTCGAGGTGTGCGACATTCGCAACCCCAAGGTCGCCGACAACCTACGCACCAGGTGGAAGTTCGCTCAAGTCTGTCCGCAGGTCGTGCGCGGAGCCGACATTCCCGAGCTCGGCGTGAACGGCGACGTGCTGCTCCTCTGGGGAACGGGCGTCCCCCGACAGAGCGACGTGTGTTTCGCCTGGGCGCCGCTGTCTGGCGCGAGCATCCCGCACGCGGAGGCGTGGCGCTACTTCTCTGGCTCCTCCGGGGGCCGGCCTCAGTTCACGTACGGAGTCATGGAGAGCGCCATCGGCGTCTTGACCTGGAGCGACACGTCGCTCCAGTCGAGCGAGACAAGCTTCAAGGATTCGGAGTACCAATTCAAGCCTCAGCTTCCACGCGTGGGCGAGTTCTCGGTCATCTACGTTCCCGCGTTCGCCGCGTGGTTGATGCTCTACACCGGCCCCGGCACGGTGCTGGCTCGGCTCGCAACCAAGCCGTGGGGGCCGTGGGGCGAACCGGCGGTTCTGATGAGCGCCCCTCGCTTCTACGCGCCGTTGGCCCTCCCGACGCTCACGCGCTGGGACGCGACTACTCAGTCGCTCGACCTCTACTTCCTCGGCTCTTTCCTGGAGGGCGGAGATCGGAACGGGCAGGTCTTCCTCTACCGAACGAAGCTGCGGCTCGGCGGGCCCGTCTTGCGGATCATCCCCTCCGGGGGCCTCCCCGGGGGCCTCCCTGCCCGCCGGAAGCGCTGAGCCATGCGCTCTTCGCACTTCGCCCGCGTCGCGCGAGGGCTCACCCTCGCGGCGCTCGGGGCGACTCCGCTCGCGTGCGCGTCGGAGCTCCCCGCTCCCCCTCCACCGGCCCCGGAGCCGGTGCCGGGCGACATCGCGACGGCGTGCGCCGAATACGTCGCCGCATACGAGACGGCCGCTCTCTGCAGGAGCCCTGACCTCGTCCCGCCCGGGCACGAACCGGTGCCGCCTGAGCAGCTGCGCATGCGGAAGCTCTTCGAGGAGCGCTGCCGCACCTGGCTCGGTGCGCCGGGCAGCCGAATCACGCCCGCGCGACTCCACGCGTGCTCCGCCCGCGTGCGGGCACGCTGCTTGGAGTTCTCCAATTTTACGCTCGACTTCCAGTTCTTCTGGGCACACGCCAAGTGGGGCACATGCGACTTCGACATTCCCGGCACTCTGCCCGACGACGCTCCGTGTGGGGACTCCACGCAGTGTGCCGGCGGGCTTTGCTTTCGCCCCAGCGGTGGGTGCGGCACGTGCGTCTCGCGCGCACCCGTGGGGGAGCTGTGCCTCCCCTACGGCTGCGCGAAGGGCGCCACCTGCGAGTACTGCAAGT
>CAZHGG010001251.1:0-1869 GCA_964531755.1 uncultured Polyangiaceae bacterium | reverse complement strand
CGGCGGGGGCGTTTTTTTTTTCCGCAGCGAAAACCAAGCCTTGCGCCGACGAAGGCGCCGACCGGGCGCGCCGCCGGCGCGCGGGGCGCGCGGGCGCGCTAGGGTCCGAGGTGGGGGTTTGCCATGGATGAGCTCAGGCTCTGGGACGCGCGCCTGCGGCTCCATCGGCCGCTCGCGCCGCTGCTCGACGAGGAGCAGGAGGGCGTGCGCCACACGAGCTTCGCGTGCGCGGGGGATGAGCTCGGCCACCTGCTCGCCCACTACGACGCGGCGATCGACGACGCCGCGTTCCGCACGTTCGGGCGCACGTTCGGAGCAGGCGCGTTCTCGCTCAGCGCGGAGCGCGCCACCATCCTGCTCACGGTCACCTGCACGGTCGACTCCACCCGCACGCCGCTGCTCACGTTCATGGCCGACAACTGCGCGCGACGACGCTCGTCGTCGCCGCTCCCGCCCGCGGTGCTCGACGCGTGGGGAGTCACGCTCGTGCCCGTGCCGGGCTCCGCGCCGGACACCTTCGAGGACCGGCCGCGGGAGCGCACGTACCGCTTCACCGCGCCGACCGCGCCGCCTGGCGCGGTCGCCGCGCACTTCCGCGCGCTCGCCCTCGGCAACGGCTTCGTCGAGGCCGACGTCGTCACGACCGACGGCGCCATCGCGCTCTCCTTCCGCCGGGGCTCGCAGGAGCTCGAGGTCTCGGCCTGGACGGATCCCTCGACCATGGGCTCGATCTACGCCGTGGGCTTCCGGCGCTAGCCGCGGCCCGCGGCGGCGCGGCGGCGCGGGGCCGACGAGCCCATCGCGGGGCGGCTATGCGCCGAGGCCTAGCAGGGAGAGCAGAAGCGCATACTGCGCGTGTAGGCGGTTCTCCGCCTGATCGAACACGATCGACGCCTCCAGCACGTCGGCGGTGATCTCCTCCCCGCGGTGCGCGGGCAGGCAGTGCATCACGCGCGCGGTGGGGGAGGCCTTCGCGAGCAGCGCGGCGTCGACCGTGTAGCCCGCGAAGGCCGCCTGGCGCCGCGCGTTCTCCGCCTCTTGGCCCATGCTGGTCCACACGTCGGTGTGCACGAAGTCGGCGCCCTCGCACGCGGGCTCGGGCCGCGCGTGCACCGACACCCACGCGCCGGCCGCCTCGAGCTCCTCCGGGGGCGGACGAAAGTCGCTCGGAGACGCGAGCGCGAGGTGAAACTCGAAGACCCGCGCGGCCTCGACGAACGAGCGGGCCATGTTGCTCGCGCCGTCACCAACGAAGGCCACGCGCCGCCCGGCGAGCGCGCCGAGGCCGCGCGACGCGAGGCTCTCGCGCATGGTGAGCACGTCGGAGAGCACCTGGACAGGGTGCGCGTCGTCGGTGAGGGCGTTCACCACGGGCACGCCCACGCTGGCCATTTCGCGCAGGCGCGCGGTCTCGAACGTGCGGTACACGATGGCGTCGCAGTAGCGGGCGAGGACGCGCGCGGTGTCGCGCACCGGCTCGCCCCGCGCGAGCTGCGTGCCCTGCGTCGTCACGACGACCGGGTGCCCCCCGAGCTGCGCCACGCCCACCTCGAACGAGATGCGCGTGCGCGTGCTGGCCTTCTCCATCACGATCGCGATCGCCCGCCCGCGCAGCAGGTGGACGCGCGCGCCCCGCGGCTCGGCCTTCATCGCGGCCGCGAGGTCGAGCACCGAGTCGAGCTCGGCGCGCGTGAGGTCGGAGAGGCAGAGGAAGTCGCGTTTCATGTAGGCACCTGAAGTTGCTGCCGTTTTTGTCTAGAGGGCGACGGCCGCGATGCGCTCGGGCAGCCCCGCGAGGGAGTCGCGCCCGGCGGCCTCCAGCAGCTCGCCCGCGGCGCGCTCGAGGCCCTCGAGCTGCGCGGTGACGGC
>CAZHGG010001250.1:0-1869 GCA_964531755.1 uncultured Polyangiaceae bacterium | reverse complement strand
CAGCTCCGCGGCGGCGCGGACGTCCGCGCTGGCGCGCGCGCCGATGCCGTCGCGCACCGCCCGCGAGACCGCGAAGCCGTCGACCAGCGCGTCGATTGACGAGAGCTCGATGCGGACCGTGTGCGTGGCGAGCGCCGGGTGGACGGTGACCGCCCCCTCGCTCCGCCGCGGGGGGCGCGCGCGGAGGAGCTCCAGCGCGCGCGCCGGGTCGTCGAGGAGGCCCGCGAGGGTCGGTCGATGGCGGGCGATCTCGGCGAGCGCGTCGTCGAGCGAGCCGCCCCCGTGGGTCGCGCGTCGCAGCACCTCCTCCAGGCCGTGGCAGAACCACGCCATGGCGTCGTCGCCGACGGCGCTGGCGGCGCCCTTCAGAGTGTGGAGCTGCCGGGAGATCGCGCCCGTGTCCTCCTCACTGAGCGCGAGGTCGAGCGCAGAGAGGCGGTCGGTGACGCTCTGAGTGTATTCCGCACGTAACGCAGGGGATGGAGTGCCCGACTCCAAATCGCGCGGGGGCTCCGGCCACCGCGACTCCACGCCAGGGAGGCCCGCGCGCACCCGCGCGGTCGCGCGGCGCAAGAGCTCGAGCGCGTCGGTGCGCGCGCTCTCGTCCCCTCGCGAGTGCCGGCGCTCGAGCCGGAGCAGGGCGGCCGCGAGCTCGCTCTCGCCCGCCAGCCCGACCGAGCCCTTCAGCGAGTGCAGCGCCCGGCTCACGTCCTCTGCGCCGCCGCCGCTCAGCGTGCGCGTGTGGCGCTCGAGCTCCGCGAGGAGCAGCTGCGCGAGCTCGGCGTCGCGCGGGCTCAACGCGGCCGCCCGGCCTGCGCTTCGGCCACGTTCATGGCTCGTCCTCGCCGTCGTCCTCGCCGAACCACTTCCCCAGCGGCTCGATGACGGGGCGGAGCACGCTCACCAGGATGCCGCGGGGCACCTTCTCGCCGAGCGCCCCGAGGGCGTTCACGAACGCGCGACCGTGCTCCACGGCGTCCAACAGCGCCCGCGCGGTCTCGGGGTCGGTGTCGGTCGTGCGCTTGATGCGCTCGCCCAGCTCGCCCAGCGCTGCGCCAACGTCGACCGAAGCGCCGGTGATGCGCGCGGTCTCTTGGGTGAGCTCGGCCGCGGACTCGCGGGCCCGGTCGAGCGCGCTCGTGAGCTGGCCCACCTCGGCGCCCACCTCCTCGAGCGTCGCCGAGAGCTCGCGCGCGCTCTCCGCGCCGCGCGCCGCCGAGAGGCGCACCTCGTCCGCCACGAGCCGCAGGGGCTGTCCGCTCTCCTCGCCGAGCCGCGCGGCCTCGAGCGACGCGTTCAGCGCGACGAGGGAGAGGCGCTCGAACACCGAGCTCACTCGGGCGAAGCTGGTGGCCAGATCGGTGGCGCGTGTGGCGGCGCCGCGCGCGCGATCGGCGACCGCCTCGATGGACGCGCGCTGCTTGGCGCAGCTCGCCGCGACGCGGTGGGCGGCCTCCCCGACCTCGCGGACGCTCCCCGCGGCGCGATCGTGCGCCTTCCAGAGGGCGGCCGAGTCGGCTGGGCTCGGCGACGGAGCGCTCGCGTCGGGCTTGCGCGCCCGGAGCAGGCCGAACAGGCGGCGTCTCGGCTTTTCGACCATACGTACCTTTACCGCGGGCTCGGGGCGCTGTGCAGAGGTCTTGTCTAGCGTGTGGTCTCGCCGCGCGCGACCTTGGCTGAGGTCTCGCGCACCCGAGGCTCCGGATCGCTCTTCGCCATCTCCGCGGCGAGCGCGCGGGCCTGCGCCGCGTCCGCCTCGACGAGCGCGAGCAGGGCGGCCTCGCGCACGAGCGCGAACGGCTCCGCGCGCGCGGCGGCCCGCAGCGCGGCCGCGGGTTCACCGGCGCCGCCCGCCTTCCCGATGCGCCC
>CAZHGG010001249.1:0-1872 GCA_964531755.1 uncultured Polyangiaceae bacterium | reverse complement strand
GTCGATCGAGCGCTCGGCTCCGCGGCCGGCGCGTGCACACGTGACCCGAGCTTTGGAAAGGAACACGCTTCCGAGCGACTAGCAGCCCGTTGGTGATGTCGCTCTCTCCGGGCCCTACGCGGGGTTTCGACCGCTACTTCAAGCACGAACCGAACTTTGCCAGCTCGGGCGACGCGAACGGCGTGCACGTAGCGGCCGCGTCGGCGCACGGATGGGTCGCATCGCAATACGGGCTGCACATCGCGCCGCTCCCCGGCGTCTTCTCGCGACAGGTGGTGTCTGCGCCGCAATCGAGCACATTCTTGCACGCCGCGTACGCAGGGCTCGTTCCGTCGAGATTGCAGAACCCAGCGAGACCGCCCCCGCCCCCGACGAGCGGCGCGGGCTTGCACGAGTTGCCGCTGGCGCACCCCCCTCCGAACGGCACACACTTCTGCCCGCAGAATCCGAGGCGGTTGTCACTCGACAGCGACTGACACGCCGTTCCGGTGGGGCAGACCGTATCCCACGCACAGTACAATCGGCACTCACGCTCTTGGGGCGTCGACTTGGGGTGGTTCAACCCGCTGCAGAAGAGACCGGGTCCACAGGTGTCCGAGCCGACGACCTCTTTGGGCCTCGTGCAAGGCTCTCCGAGCTTCCCGTTGCCGAGGGAGGGCGTGCACGACTCTACGGCGACCTCGCTGGCCCCTTCGTACGACATTGCGCACTTCGGAGCCTTCGGGTCGGTGCAGTTGGCGGCGACCACGTCGCAGCCGCCAAGCGTGTAGACGGCCTCGATGGTAGCGCCACACGGGAACGTGAGCTTGCCTTCGGCGGCTACCGCCGCGCAGCCGGCGCCCGCACAGCTCGCGGAGGCCTTCGCGCGGAGCTTGAAGGTCGAGCCCGTGACCTCGCTGACCTCCAGGGACTCGAGCGTCTGCGTGATCTTGGCGTCGGGCGCGGCATCGCTCGTCTGCGCCGGGAACGAGGTGCAGGCGATGGTGGTGCCGGCGGTGCACGTCACCGCGCGGTCTGGATGGTAGTAGGTGAGCGTGAATTGGTTGTCGCCCTTCCAGGAAACGGTAGGGGCCCCGGCGGCGTAGTCGAAGGCCCCCGCACACGTATCCCCCGTGGTGGAGACTACGCCTCTGTAGTTGCCCACGGCGGGTCGCGCCAACGGGGCGACGGCGGGCGGTGCGTCGCCCCCGGCGTCCGCCGCGACACCGCTGTCAGGCGGTGGTGTCTCGCCTCCCTTGGTGCTGCAGGCGAGCAGCGCGAGGGAGGCAACGAGGGAACAAAGCGTGCCTAAGCGACGGTTCATTTGGGCCTTTCGAAGCCAGCGGTCCCGTTAGGCTACACGGAGGGATCCCGCGAGGCTACTACGGTCGGGAGGTCCCCCCGGCGTCCGCGAGGACGGGGTGAAACGGGGCGGCCCCGCCTCGCGCCCGCGGCGCTCGCGCACCGCCCGCGCGGGCGTTCTTCGGCTCGAGGCGGGCGCGACCGGCGCGCGGGCTCAGCGCTCGACGACCTGCACCACGAACGCACCGCGGCCCGTGCCCGCCGAGACCATCACGGTCGCGTCGTCGTCGGCCTCGAAGCACACCTTCCCGGAGGCCGGCACGGCCACCTCGGGGCCCACCGCCGCGACGGCGCCCAGGCTGTCGCGGAGCACCACGACGACGTCTTGGAGCGCGGGCTCGTGCGCCACGAGCAGCCGGTAGCACTGCCCCTTCTTCACGCGGAGAGGCCACGATTTCGCCGGATCGGCGTCGCCGAGCGTGCCCGACAGGGCGGGCGCGGCGGGGCGCAGACCGCAGGCGTCGGCGAGCTGCTTCACGGCGGCGGCGGGCGCGCCCCGCCCGGCGTGCGTCTCGGGGCAGGCCGCGTCGG
>CAZHGG010001248.1:1390-1873 GCA_964531755.1 uncultured Polyangiaceae bacterium | reverse complement strand
TCGTCGCGCCGAGCACGCGGATCGTATCGCGGCGCTCGACGCCGATCACCGAGCGGAGGGCGACCACGCCGTGCAGCCACCGCAGCCGCGCCGCGCCCAACCGCACCTCGATTCCCCACTGGGGCGCCGTCGTCTGAAACCCGAAGGCGACGCCCCCCTGGAGCGCCACCGACGCGGCCAACACCGGCTCGGGCGGCGCCGTCGGCGCGCGCGGGCGGACGATGGGCGGCGGGCGCTCGAGGTCGACCCCGGTCACACGCTCGACCGGTGTCG
Source organism: uncultured Polyangiaceae bacterium (assembly GCA_964531755.1). Taxonomy (GTDB): domain Bacteria; phylum Myxococcota_A; class Polyangia; order Polyangiales; family Polyangiaceae; genus JAAFHV01. The sequence goes on along the minus strand of CAZHGG010001248.1, from coordinate 1,600 downwards.
GGGTCGCCGTTGGCGTCGGGGCCGGGGCTGCGCGCGGAGGCTCCTCGGGCGGAGCGAGCGTCGGGGCCTCGAGGGCGACGGCGAGGGCCACGCCGGTCGTGTCGAGGAGCTCGTCACAGCGCCGGGCGCGCCGCTCGATCACGCGGAGGAGGCGTCGGCCGGTCGGGCGCTCGGTGACCACGACCCACACGTCCCACCCTCCGTCGGAGG
>CAZHGG010001248.1:0-1380 GCA_964531755.1 uncultured Polyangiaceae bacterium | reverse complement strand
GGACGAAGTCGACCGCGAACGCTCGCGGCGCATCCTCGCGCAACGCGTCGCGCCCGAGACGACGCCGGAGGTCTGCGCGCAGGGCCTCCGCGGTGGGGCATCCCTCCCGCGCGTGGACCACCAGGCGAGCCGTTGTGAGGGGGGGCGCGCTTCCCTGCTGCCCGCGTGCGATGGACGGCAGGAGGAGGGTCGTCAGGGCCACGGCGAGGCACGCGCGCACCTCGCGGTGATAGCGCACTTCCGAAGCGCTTCGGGAGATCCGTCGACGCGCGACGATTTTCATGAAGGCCCCGACGCGCACCGGCCATCCAGCGACATCCCCCTCGGAGGCAATGCATGGTGCTTCGATCGTGCTTTCTCGCGCTGACGTTTTCCCTCGCGCTCGGGTGCGGCAAGGGAGGTTCGGGCGCCACGTGCCCGACCAACAGCACCCTCACGTACGACAACTTCGGCCGGGCATTCTTCCAGCGCTACTGCGACTCGTGCCACGGGACGGGCGGGCGCACGCGTCCGTCGCTCGCCTCGCAGGCGGAGATCCGCGCGCAGGCCACCGCCATCGACCGGGAGTCCGCGGCGGGCCCGGACGGGGTCAACACCGCGATGCCCGAGACCGACCCGAAGCCCACGGAGGCCGAGCGCCGTCAGCTCGGCGAGTGGCTCGCGTGCGGCGCCCGCTGATCGACCGCTGACACGGAGGCGCCCCCTCCCCTATGCTCGCGCCCCCTATGGGCGCGACCTTCCCCGACGTCTTCAACCTCGCCGACTACTTCCTCTTCGATCGCCTGGCCGAGGGCCTCGGCGACGCGGTGGCGATCCGCTTCGGCGACGCCGCGTGGACGTACGACGACGTCGCCCGACGCACGCGGGCCTTCGCGGCGCTGCTGGTCGCGCGCGGCGTGCGCGCGGAGGAGCGGGTCCTCACGATCCTGCCCGACGTGCCTCCCTACGCGTGGGCCTTCTTCGGGATCTTGAAGGCCGGCGCGGTGGTGGCGATGGGCAACCCCGACGCGCCCACGGGCGACCTCGAGTACCTCCTCGAGTACACCCGCGCCTCGGTGGTGGTGACGGTGCCGCGGGTGGTGGAGGCGCTCCAGGTGGCGCTCGAGCGCTCGCCCTGGCTCCGCGCGGTGCTGGTGACGGCCGACGCGAAGACGGGCGACGACGCCGAGGCCGAGGTGAGTGTGCCCCCGCTCGGCGGCGAGGCCCGCGCGGAGTGCCTCGCCCGCGCGCTCGCGACGGTCGACCTCAACGCCCACCGGCCCCACGCCACGCGCCGCGACGACCTCGCGGTGTGGCTCTTCACGTCGGGCTCGACGGGGCGCCCGAAGGCCGCCGTGCACACGCACCGCGACTTCGCCTACAACACCGAGCACTACGCCC
>CAZHGG010001247.1:0-1876 GCA_964531755.1 uncultured Polyangiaceae bacterium | reverse complement strand
CTAGAGCAGCGTGAGCGCGCGAAAGAGCGGCAGCGCGAGGGCGACCACGAGGACGCTCCGAGGCACGCAGAGCATGCCCCAGCGCTTGGCCCGCGTCTCCCACTCGGGCACGGGGATGGGCGCGTCCGGATCGCGGGTCACCCTCAAGAGCTCCGGAACGTAATAGACCGCCGTGGTCGCGATCACGAGCGCGTAGCCCGCGGCGACGGCGAGCAGGTGGTTGCGCACGGCGAGCTGCGACCACGTGAGCGCGATGCAGGCGAGGAGGAGCACCAGCAACACCGGGTGAATGCCCATCCAGAAACGCTCAGGGCGAATGCGGTGCGCGCCGCGCCACATCGTGAGCGACTCCGGGGCCTTCTGGGTCCACACGGGGATGACCGCGAGGTGCTCGTAGACGATGGCCCCGCAGAGAATGCCCCACCCGAGGCACGTGGCCATGAGCACGACGAACGTCGGGGTCACGGCGCACCTCCCGCGGCCAGGGACTTCGCGCTGAGAGTGAGCGCCTCCGCAAGGCGCCGCTGGTGAACGGTCGGGCTCGTCTTCATCGCTTCTTCGCCTCCTTCTTGGACTTCTCGGACTTCTTCGGCTTCTTCGGCGGCGTGGGCGGGGCGAGCCCGCCTTGCCTCTTCACCGCCTCGAGGAGGGCGCGTACCGCCCACGACGCCGCCTCGGCCGCGAGCTCGTTCGGCAGCGCCCAGGTCTCGCGCAGCCAGCGCCAGGTCTGCGGTGAGCAGAGCGCGTACACGGCCCCGGACGCCGCCTCGAGCTCGCGCGCTCGCCACTCGGGCGCGAGCGTCCGCAGCACGCGCGCCGCCTCTTCCTTGCGGTCGCTCATGCTGCCGATGCGGACGCGATTGAACGCGCGCGAGTCCATGAGCGGCAGGAGCACAGCGGCGTGCTCGTCGTACTTGCGGAAGTTCTCGAGCGGGACGGCCGGCAGCGCCTCCGGGGTGGTCTGCAGGAGACGCTCTCGCGACTGGCCGACGGCCGGACGCAGCCACTCGAGCACGCCGCGGAGCAGGTCTTCGAGCGTGGGGAAATGCCGGTACACCGTCGGAATGGAGACGCCGGCGCGCTTCGCCACGAGCGGGAGCGTGAGCCCGTCGACCCCACCCTCGGCCAGGAGGTCGCGCGCGCACTCCACGAGGTGAGCGCGGGTCTGCGCGGTCTGCTCGGTTCGGATCGCGCTCCGGTAGCGACGCGTCGCCATGATCATGTCATGTCATTTCGCATTCATGAATTCAAGTGAATTTATTCATGTCAATTTGCCGCCGGCGCGGACGCACCGCCCGCGCGCCAGGTCAGTCGGGCGCAGACGAGGCGCGCGGCTGCGCGAGCGAGGCCGGGGCGAACCGCCAGCGCACTCGTCGATGGGACGCGTGCGCCTGCCCGGCCTCAGCGGCCCGCGTCGAGGCTCGGGAGGCCCCCGTCGAGGCTCTTGAGGAGGCACGCCTGGTAGCCGAACAGGTCCCCGCCGCACTTGGCGACGACCGCGCTCGCCGAGGCGGACGGATCGGTCTTGCCGTCTTTGCACACGACGAGGGCCGCCGCGCAGTTGAGGGCCGCCACGTACGGGGCGTCGCAGCCGGCGCCGCTCGGATCTTTTCCGCTCTTGCACGCCTCCACCGCGCTCGGCGGGGGCTCGGGGTCGCTCGGGCACGCGCGCTTGCACGCCGCCTCCGAGACCACGGCGGGGCTCCCGGTCGCGCTGCCTCCCGCGGAGTCATCCACGCGGCCTCCACACGCCGCCACGAGCGCGGTCATCGCCGCGGCGCACCCCTTGATCCGGCGGTCCATCATGCTCCTCGAGAGCCCCGAACATACGCCATTCGAGCCAGGCGATCGACCTCCCGCGGCACGGCCTCGGTGA
>CAZHGG010001246.1:0-1877 GCA_964531755.1 uncultured Polyangiaceae bacterium | reverse complement strand
GGTTTCCTTGGGTGTCGAGGCCGACGGATCCTACGGATGTGACACGATCTCGCCTCGAGGGCCAGGCCTTCGTTCGCGGTCGTGCGCGCGCGCCCGGGAGGCGGGCGAGGACACAAATGCTAAGGTCGCCGGCATGCACAAAGCCCGCCGCAGCTCGCCCGGAGTCGTCGCCGCCCTCGGCCTCGCCGTCACCCTCGCAGGCGCGGTCGGCGCGGGCTGCAGCGAGCCCAAGCGCCCGGACGGCGGCGAGGGGCTCCTGCCCGTGGGGGCGCAGGCGCCGGACTTGGAGGGGAAGAACCCGGAGGGGCGCAGGCTCCGCCTCAGCGCCGCCGGCGACAAGATAAAGGTAGTTTACTTTTACCCGAAGGACGAGACGCCCGGGTGCACGAAGGAGGCCTGCGCGTTCCGCGACGCGTACGCCAAGCTCGACGGCGCCGGCGTGGTCGTGTTCGGGGTCTCGAAGGACTCGGAGGCGAGCCACGACGCCTTCGCGAAGAAGCACTCGCTGCCGTTCTATCTCGCGGCCGACGAGTCAGGCGCCGTCGTGAAGGCGTACGGCGTCGGGTCCACCTTGGGCATGGCGTCGCGCGTGACCTTCCTCGTGGGCCGCGACAACCGCGTGCTCAAGGTCTTCCCGAGCGTCGACCCAGCGGTGCACGTGGACGAGGTGCTCGCCGCCGTCCCGAAGTGACCCTCGCGCCAGCGCCGCGGCCGGCGACAAAAAGAAAGACCCCACACGGGGAGGGGAGGTCCGTGCGGGGCCGGCTCCGGCCGAGGCCGGAGAAGTAGGGGGCAGACGCCCAGGCGTTTGGGGGGGAGACGCCCGGGCGCGTGCCTGCCGAGGACTATGCACGCGCCGCGCCAGCGCATCGTCGCACGGTTGCGGCAGGTTGCGAGGGCGTGGAGGCGGCGTGCGTTTCGCTTTCGAAGTGCGCACCCCGAAGTTGAACGCCTCGTGCGGGCTTACCGCTCTGGGCGGGTCGTGGGCGGCGGCCCGAAGCTCACCTCGACGACCGCGCTCGGCTCGGCGAACGCCTCGTCGAACCCCTCGAGCGGCGCGTGCGCGACGGGGCGCGCGACCGGCGCGCGGAAGACGGTGAGGTAGGCCGCGCGGAGGGCGTCCCGCATGTCGCGGGCCGAGGCGTAGCGCTGGTCGCGTTCGAACGACAGGGCCTTGTCGATGACCTCGCCGATCTCGGGAGGCACCCGCGGCGCGACCGAGAGGAGGGGGCGCGCGGGCGTGCGCATCGCGGAGAACAGCCGGTCGACCGAGCTGCGGCCCTCGTGGACGACGAAGCCCGAGAGCATTTGAAAGAGCACCGCGCCGACGGCGAAGATGTCACTGCGCGCGTCGATCCGATCGGGGAGCCCCTGCGCCTGCTCGGGCGGAATGTAGGACGCCGTGCCGAGGACGGTGCCCACGCCCGTGGCCTTTCCGATCGAGCGGTCTCGGAGCCGCGCGAGGCCAAAGTCAAGGACCTTGACCACCCCGGACTGGGTCACGAAGAGGTTGCCCGGCTTGATGTCGCGGTGGACGACGCCGGCCTGGTGGAACGCCTCGAGGACGTCGAGCACCTGAAAGCCGATGGCGAGGGCGTCGGTCATCGGCACGCTCCCGCCCGAGCTCTTGAGCCAGCGATCGACCGACTGGCCCTCGAGCAGCTCCATCACGAGCAGCACCTCGTTGTGCACGGGGTCGTCGTGGTCGTCGAGGATCTGCACGGCGCCGGGGTGCTCGATCAGGTTCGCGACGTAGCCCTCGCGCAGGAAGCGCGCGCGCAGGTCGGGATCGCTCGCGATGTGAGCGTGCAGCACCTTCAGCGCCACGCGCTTTCCGTTGCGGTGGGTGCCCGCGTACACGGCCGCCATCCCTCCCA
>CAZHGG010001245.1:0-1879 GCA_964531755.1 uncultured Polyangiaceae bacterium | reverse complement strand
GCGAAGTTGAGCTCGCGCTGCGCGTACTCGAGCGCCGAGAACTTCATGTTGTCGCGCAGGTAGTCGAAGCCAAACTCGTTGTTCTGCCCGTACGTGATGTCGCAGCGGTAGGCGTGGCGCTTCTCCCAGTCGCCCTGCGACGGGATGACGATGCCGGTGGAGAGCCCGAGGAAGCCGTAGAGGCGGGCCATCCACTCGGCGTCGCGCTTGGCGAGGTAGTCGTTCACGGTGACGACGTGCACGCCCTTGCCCTCGAGCGCGTTCAGGTAGCAGGGCAGGGTGGCCACGAGGGTCTTGCCCTCGCCGGTGCGCATCTCGGCGATGTTGCCGCGGTGGAGGATCATTCCGCCGATGAGCTGCACGTCGTAGTGGCGCATCTTCAGCACGCGCTTGCCGCCCTCGCGGCACACGGCGAACGCCTCCACGAGGATGTCGTCGAGCGTGGCGCCGTTGTCGAGCTTCTCTTTGAACTCGGCGGTCTTGGCCTTCAGGTCGGCGTCGGAGAGCTTGCCGATCTTCGGCTCGAGCGCGTTGATCTGGTCGACCAGCGGCCGGATCTTCTTGATCTCGCGCTCGTGGGAGGTGCCGAGGAGCTTCTTCATGGCCCAAGCGAACATGGGGGCGCAACCTAGTCACGTGGCCACCTTTTCGCAAACCATGCTTCGCGCGGCCGGGGCCCCCCGGACCAGCGCGGCGGGCGCGCGGGAGCGGGCGTCGGCTGCGTGAGGTGCGCGCGCGAGGTGGGGCCTCGGTGAGCCACGCCTCGCGCGTTCAGGCCCGCTCCAGAGCGATTTTGCGTGCGCCGCGGGTGTCGTTCGCTAGGCTCTCGTCGTGGACCGCTCGCGCAGCCTGGTCGTCGCCCCGCTCCTCGTCGCCGCCGCGTGCCTCGCGGGAGGCGCCCTGTCCGCGTGCGCCTCCTCCGACCCCTCCGACCCCGCCCAGGGCGAGCACACCCACGAGGGCGACCCCACCGGCTCGGTGACGAGCGCGCTCGTCGACGCCGACCCCGTCTCCAAGGCGGTCACCGACAGCTGCACCACGTCCTCCGTGCGCGGCCTCGGCGTGCAGCTCGTCGGCCAGATCCAGTGCCTGCGCCCGAACACCATGGCGCGCATCGACGCCGTGCCGAACACCACCCTCGGCGGCGCGGTGTTCCCGTACCTCCAGTCGCCCGCGGCCGACGCCCTCCGCAAGGTGGCCGCCTCGCGCGGCGTGCCGCTCGTCATCAACTCGGCGCTGCGCACCCTGCCGCAGCAGTACCTCCTCTACCGCTGGTACCGCACCGGCCGCTGCGGCATCGGCCTCGCCGCGAGCCCCGGCGCGAGCAACCACGAGTCGGGCGTCGCGGTCGACGTGAACGACAACGCCGCGTGGCGCACGGCGTTCCAGAACAACGGCTGGCGGTGGCTCGGGTCGAGCGATCCGGTGCACTACGACTACACCGCGGGGGGCGTGAACATCCGCGGCCTCTCGGTGAAGGCGTTCCAGATCTTGTGGAACCGCAACCACCCCACCGACCGCATCGACGAGGACGGCGTCTACGGCCCCGCGACCGAGTCGCGGCTCGCGCGCTCGCCCATCGGCGGCTTCGCGATGGGCCCGTCGTGCCCCGACGGCGGCGCGCCCCCGAAGCCCGACGGCGGCACCCCGGGAGCGGACGGCGGCGTCGAGCCGCCGCTCCCCCCGAACGAGCCGCCCGAGGTCCCCGACGGCCAGGAGCCCGACTCCATCCCCGAGCAGGGCGCGCCCCCGGGGCCAGGTCAGGCCTCCGGCGAGCCCGCGGCGCTCCAGCCGGTCGACAACGGGCAGGGTTGCTCTGCCGCCCCGCGGGTCGCCTCGTCGCTCGAACGGTTCACCCTCGGCGGGGGCGCCACCGCGA
>CAZHGG010001244.1:0-1880 GCA_964531755.1 uncultured Polyangiaceae bacterium | reverse complement strand
CGCACCCGCAACATCGGCATCATGGCCCACATCGACGCGGGCAAGACGACGACGACCGAGCGCGTGCTCTACTACACGGGCGTCAACTACAAGATCGGCGAGGTCCACGAGGGCGCGGCCACCATGGACTACATGGTCCAGGAGCAAGAGCGCGGCATCACCATCACGTCGGCCGCCACCAACTGCTTCTGGGAGTGCAAAGAGGGCCCGCACGCGGGCGTCCGGCACCGCATCAACATCATCGACACCCCCGGCCACGTCGACTTCACCATCGAAGTCGAGCGCTCGCTCCGCGTCCTCGACGGCGCCGTCGCGGTGCTCGACGGCGGCAACGGCGTCGAGCCGCAGACCGAGACCGTGTGGCGCCAGGCCGACAAGTTCCGCGTGCCGCGCATCGTGTTCGTCAACAAGATGGACAAGCTCGGCGCCGACTTCGAGATGAACGTCAACTCGATCCGCGACCGCCTCGGCGTGGTGCCCGTGCCCATCCAGTACCCGGTGGGCGAGGAAGACCAGCACAAGGGCGTGGTCGACCTCATCAAGATGATGGCGTGCATCTTCGACGAGGAGTCGCGCGGCCAGAAGTACACCTGGGAGCCCATCCCGGCCGACCTCCAAGAGAAGTGCGCGAAGTACCGCGAGCAGATGATCGAGGCCTGCGCCGACGTCGACGACGACATCATGGCGCTCTTCCTCGACGGCAAGTCGGCCGAGGTGACCGAGGCGCAGATCGTCGCCGCGCTCCGCAAGGGCTGCACCTCGTTCAAGTTCTTCCCGGTCATCTGCGGCTCGGCGTTCAAGAACAAGGGCGTCCAGCTCATGCTCGACGCGGTCGTGAACTACCTGCCGTCGCCGCTCGACATCCCGGCCGTCAAGGGCGTGAACCCCGACAACGACAAGGAAGAAGAGCGCAAGGCCGACGACAAGGAGCCCTTCGCCGGGTACGCGTTCAAGATCATCAACGACCCGCACGGGAACCTCACGTTCTTCCGGGTCTACTCGGGCACGCTGCACTCGGGCACGATGGTGCAGAACAGCACCCGCGGGAAGCGCGAGCGCATCGGCCGCATCCTGCGGATGCACGCGAACAAGCGCGAGGAGCTCACCGAGGCCGACGCGGGCAACATCTACGCGGCGGTGGGCCTGAAGGACACGCGCACGGGCGACACCCTCTGCGACGAGAAGCGCCCCATCATCCTCGAGCGCATGGTCTTCCCCGAGCCGGTCATCAGCATCGCCATCGAGCCGAAGACCAAGAGCGACGTCGAGAAGCTCAGCATCGGCCTCCAGAAGCTCGCCGCGGAGGACCCCTCGTTCCGCATGCACACGGACGAGGAGTCGGGGCAGACCATCATCGCCGGCATGGGCGAGCTGCACCTCGACATCATCTGCGACCGCCTCAAGCGCGAGTTCAAGGTCGAGTCGAACATCGGCAAGCCCGAGGTCGCCTACCGCGAGGCCATCAGCAAGAAGGTGGCCTGCGAGTACAAGTACGCCAAGCAGTCCGGCGGCCGCGGCCAATACGGCCACGTCCTCATGGAGATCGAGCCCGGCGAGCCCGGCACCGGGTACACCTTCGAGAACGCCATCGTCGGCGGCATCATCCCGAAGGAGTTCATCCCGGCCATCGAGAAGGGCGTCAAAGAGGCGATGGAGCGCGGCGTGCTCGCCGGCTACCCGGTCGTCGACATGAAGGCGCGCCTCTACGACGGCAGCTACCACGACGTCGACTCGAGCGCGCAGGCCTTCGAGGTCGCCGCCTCGCTCTGCTTCCAAGAGGGCGCGAAGCGCGCCGGGCTCCACCTGCTCGAGCCCATCATGAAGAACGAGGTCGTCGTCCCCGAGCAGTACATGGGCGACGTCATCGGCGACATCAACTC
>CAZHGG010001243.1:0-1885 GCA_964531755.1 uncultured Polyangiaceae bacterium | reverse complement strand
GCGACGCCTCCGCCGACGCCCCGGCCGACGCCCCGCGCGACGCCGCGACCGACGCGCGCGACGCCGCCCCGGGCACCTGCGGCACCGACGACGACTGCGAGGGCCGCTGCGTCGGGGGCATGTGCGCCGCGCCCACGCACACCGACGGGAAGGTCTCCCCGAGCCTCGGCGAGACCGACGTCGACTGCGGCGGCCCCACCGCGCCAAACAAGTGCGGCGAGGCGAAGGTCTGCGCCGCCGACCGCGACTGCACCACGGCCGTGTGCAGCACGGGCCGGCGCTGCGTGGTCGGCGCCTCTTGCCGCGGGGGCCCGAACGGCCCTTCGGGCGTGGACACCTGCGGCACCGGCGAGCCAGGCACGCCGGGCGCCGTGGTCGAGAGCTGCTGCCGCTCCCTCCCCCTGCCCACCCGCACGACGCGCCGCCTCGATCGCTACGAGATCACCGGGGGCCGCGTGCGCGCGTTCATCGACGGCCTGGCCGCGGCCAACGGCGGCGTCGCGAACGTGCGCGCGTTCGCGACCGCGTACGCCGCGGCCAACCCCACCTCCCAGCTCGCCGAGGTGCTGAACGACTACCCGGGCCTCCTCGACGTGCTCCCCGATCGCGCCGGGCCGAGCGCGCGCTTCCCCATGCCGGTGCACCTCGGCGCGTTCCCGCTCGACCCGATCAACTCGCTCGACGGATGCTTCATGGGCGACGGCGGCTACGGCCACGCCACGTACTGGCAGCCCCCGGCCCACCTCAAGGCGTACGGCGTGGGGTACGTCGACGGCACCGGCCTCCCCGACGGCGTGCGCAAGTACGACCGCGAGGAGCTCGACAAGAAGCCTGTAAACTGCATGATGCCGCTGCTGCTCGCCAGCTTCTGCGCATGGGACGGCGGCGAGCTCGCGCGGACCGACGACTTCCGCGAGGTGTGGGGGCGACAGCCCGAGGTCATCGGCGCGACGACCGTGTACATCCCGTGGGCGACGCTCCTCAACGTGGGCGAGTTCAACTGGCGCAACGGGCACGGCACCACCTGCAGCCCCGCCTGGCCCGGCTGCGTGAACCCGCAGCGCTACTTCTACATCTTCCCGAGCCTCCGCCCCGACGGACAAGGCCACATGCCCGCCGACGACGACACGCCCGCGATCGCGGCGCCCGGCCGCTTCGCCCTCGACGTCACGCGCATCAAGTCGGCGAGCGGCGAGGGGTGGTACGATGTCGGCGGCAACCTCATGGAGGCGGCGTGGCCCACGTCGCAGGGGGCGATCAACCCGGGCGCGGGCCAGGTGACCGACGTGTGCGACGTCACGGCGGGCCCGGGCTTCGGCGAGTCGCCGTGCGTCCGCCGAGGAAACAACGGCGTGCTCCGCTTCGCAGGCGCGCTCCCCCACGTGGCGCTCGTGGGCTCGAGCTTCGAGGGCCACTCGCGCCGGAGCGAGCGGTACCTGTCGGCGGCCACGCCGAACGAGGGGCTCATCGTGGCAGGCGACCTCAAGCCCGCCACGTTCCAGTACGGCAAGGTCGGCGCGAGGTGCGCGCGCTAGGTCGGCGCGGGTCGCTCGAGCCCCGCTGACCCAAGATCGGGGGCTCAGCGGCGCGGGAGGATCAGCATCAGGTCGCCGAGCTCGTGGCTCTCGAGGGCGAGCTCGCCGGCGTGCGCCCACGCGCGCTCGAGCAGCGCCTCGGGCGCGAAGGCGGAGAGCAACGCGCGGTGGGAGGTGCCCGGATCGTGCAGGCCCGAGAGCAGCCCGGAGACCACGCGCGGGCGCGTCGCGGGGCCGAGGACGAAGCCCGTCTCCCACTCGCCGGGGAGCAGCGCGCCCCGCTCCGCGAGCGCGCCCTCGAGCGCGCGCGCGACCGTCGTGCCCACGGCGACCACCCGGCCGCCCGCGGC
>CAZHGG010001242.1:0-1885 GCA_964531755.1 uncultured Polyangiaceae bacterium | reverse complement strand
ACCGACGCCGGGTCGCCTCCGGCCGACGCTGACGCCGACGCGGCGCCGACGAGCGTCGACCCGTGCGGGTTCGCCTCGGGGGCCTCGGCGACCGCGCCGTGGCCCCTGTTGGGGGGCTGCGCGGCGCGCCCAGGCTCACGCAAGGAGGCGCGCGCCCCGTCGGGGCCGTCGGTGGGCTTCGCCTCGGACGCCTCGTCGGTGGGCGCTACGGCCCCCGTCGTGGGCGAGGGCGGCGCGGTCGTCGTCGGCACCGCGGACGGTCGCCTGCTCGGGTTCAGCGCGTCGGGCTCCCCGCTCTGGTCGGCGTCGACCGGCGGGCCCGTGGCGGCGGCGCCGGTCATCCTCACCGGCGGCGATGTCGCCTACGCGAGCGCCTCCGGCAAGCTCGGGAGGGTCCGTGCCGCCGATGGGGTCGCGGGCCCCTCCGCCGCTGGAGCCGCCGGGCCCACGTCCCTCCTGCCCCTCGCGGACGGGACGCTGGCGTACACCGCCCTCGACGGAAAGATGCATATTGCATCTGTCGTCGACCTGGCGGAGGTCTCCGCGCTCGACGTCGACAGCACCCAGCCGCTCACGCTCGGCCCCGACGGCGCGGTGCTGGCCGCAGGGAGGGACGGAGCGCTCCGCAAGGTCGCCCGCGGCCGCGCCGAGGTGTGGTTCCGCGCGCCGTCGGCGCTCGTCTCCTCCGCGGCGGTGTCCCCGTTCGGCGAGGTGTTCGTGGCCTCGGCGGCGGGGAGGCTGCACGCCGTGGGCGCGGACGGCGCGGAGCGGTGGTCGGCCCCGCTCGAGGGCACCTCCGTCGGCGCGCCGGCGGTGGGCCCCGACGGGACCGTCTACGTCGCGACCTCCGCGGGCAAGGTGCGAGGCTTCGGGCGCGACGGCAAGGAGGTGTTCTCGTTCGAGCCGCTCGGGCTCGCGCAGCCGCCGATCGTCGCCGGCGGCGGCGCGGTGCTCTTCGGCGCCGAGGACACGAAGCTCTACGCGGTGTTGCCCTCCGGCCGGCTGCTGTTCGCCGCGTCCCTGCGCGCGCGCGCCACGTCGCCGGCGGCGCTCGGGGCGGCCGGCGTAGTCTACCTCGCGACGGAGAGCGGCGTCGTGAGCGTCGGCCCCTGACTCCCTAGAGGCCGAGCGCGCGCAGATCCAGCGACGCGACGCCCGTCGCGCCGAGCGGCGGACACCAGTAGTAGCCGCCGGTCACCGGCCGCGTGAACCGAAAGAGCGCGTCCACGACGCCGTCTTCCTCGCCGACCATGCGCGCGAGCACGCGCTCGAACGGGCCGAGCGTGGCCCCGTACGCGACGAAGACGAGCCCGCTCTCGGCGACGGTGCCCCAGGGCATCGAGCGGCGCACCATGAACGCCGGCGGGTCGAACGTCTCCTGCGCGGCGCGCTTGACGTGGGCGGCCTCGGGCGCGTCTCCGAGCTCCTCGTTCGTGCGCGCGTCCCGGCCGATGATCCGGTCGCGCTCGGCCGCGTCGAGGCGCTCGAACGCCGCGAGGTCGTGGACCCACCTCTGCACGGCGACGAAGCTCCCGCCGTCGAGGCCAGGCCCCGCGTCCGCGGTGAGCGCGGCCGTGACGGCGGCGTGGCCGATCGGGTTCTCGGTGCCGTCCTGGTAGCCGGTGAGGTCGCGGCCGCCCGCGTGCTCGAACGCGAGGGTCTCCTCTTCGAGGGGCAGCGCGTCTCCGAGCAGCGCGACGAGCCTGCGGGCGGCGTGCAGCGTCGCGCCGGCGTCGTCCCCTCCGAAGAAGGCGAACAGGGCGCCCTGCGTGGACGGCACGCGGACGGCCCCGTCGTGCGCCGCGAACGCGCGGAGCCCCGGCACCGACCCCGCGAGCGCGGCGCCGAGCCCGAGCACGCAGCCGGGCGGGTGCGTCGTCGCAGC
>CAZHGG010001241.1:0-1886 GCA_964531755.1 uncultured Polyangiaceae bacterium | reverse complement strand
CGCCCACAGGGCCTTGTTCTTTCCCGCGTCCTGTTCCGGGTTCCACCATGCCGGCTTCTCCCATCGGAGCTTCTCGGGTGAAAAGGATGTCTCCTGGTTCAGGGGGGCATCGCCGTGACCACTTGAGCTCTCCTCTGATGAGTGTTTCACGCGCGAACGACTTGCCGAAATGCGGCTGAGGTAAGCGTTCACCGGAAGAAAACGCCTTCCGGGTACCGCGACCGGGAGGGAGCGGGTCCGGGCAACCACCTCTCCGGAACAACGGGTCGCTAACAGCCCGTTGATTTTCTAGGTGGGGGATCGACGATCCACCCTCTCGTGGATACAGTCGGCAGCCGAGGTCAGCCGACATGTCGATGGGCAGGCACAGGGAGAAGCAGCAGCCGCTCTGGCTCGGGCCGGGCGAGCTACCGCGTTCCCCGGGGCATCGGTTCTACGAGAAGCTCGACGAGCTTCTGCGCGAGGCGGACTTCGATCGCAAGGTCGAGGCCCTTTGCGCGGAGCATTATGAGGACGACGGCACGGGCGGGCGGCCGTCGATCGCGCCGGGCCTCTACTTCCGCATGCTGTTCATCGGCTACTTCGAGGGCATCGAGTCCGAGCGCGGCCTCGAGTGGCGGTGCAGCGACTCGCTGTCGCTGCGCGACTTCCTCGGGCTCGTCCCGAAGGAGCGCGTCCCCGATCACTCGTCGCTGTCCCGGATCCGCAAGCGGCTCAAGGGCGACGTTTACAGCGAGGTCTTTCGCCTCGTGCTCGGCATCGTGGAGCACAAGGGGCTGCTCAAGGGCAAAGTGGCAGGTGTCGATTCGACGTACCTGCGGGCCGACGCCTCGATGAAGGCGATCGTCCGCAAAGACACGGGGCAGACCTACCAGGAGTACCTGAAGAAGCTTGCAGAGGCGGAGGGCATCACCAACCCCACCGTCGAGGACTGTCGCCGCATCGATCGGAAACGCAAAGGCAAGCGCACCTCGAACAAGGACTGGAAGTCGAAGACCGATCCTGGCGCGCGGATCATGAAGCTCAAGGATGGCCGCACGCGGCTCGCGTACAAGGCCGAGCACGTGGTGGACATGGAGACCGGCGCGGTGCTCGCGGCCGAGATCTATGCGGCGGATCAGGGTGACACTGCGACAATCACGCCGAGCTTGGAGAACGCGCGCACGAACATCGCGGCGACAGCGGCGAACGCCCCATCCAGGGCGCCGACACGTACCGAAGACAACAGCGATCCGCCGCCTCCCTCCGCGACGAGCACCGGGAGCACGGCAGCCCCAGGGGATGCAGCAGCATCACCACCGGACAGCCTGCGGCGCGGCGCGGCGGTCCTCGAAGTCGTCGCGGACAAGGGCTACCACAAGGCGGAGTTGCTGCGCGATCTGAAGCAGGCCGAGTACCGGACGTACATCAGCGTGCCGAAGAAGACCGCGAAGTATCGCTGGACCGACAAGGGCGGCATCTACACAGAGCGAGCCTATTACGGTAACCGCGAACGCGTCGGCCGCGCGAAAGGACGCACGCTGATGCGCAAGCGCGGCGAGCTGATCGAACGAACGTTCGCCCACATCTGTGAGACTGGCGGACATCGACGCGTGCGTCTGCGCGGGCACGACAACCTCCGCAAGCGCTACCTCATGCAAGTGGCCGGGATGAACCTCGGCCTGGTGATGCGCGCGACGCTCGGCCGAGGGACACCAAGAGGCCTCGCCGAGGCCCGGAAGGGCCTGTGGGTGCTCGTTTTTGTGCTGGAAGCGGTGGTGGCCGCCGTGGCGGCGGTGCACGCATGGGTTCGGCGGGTACTCTGGGATCGCCTTGGGACGCTCACAGACGCCCGGGGATGGGGGATGGGCTTGGCTCCGTCGATGATCGGGTAGTTCAACGGGCTG
>CAZHGG010001240.1:0-1887 GCA_964531755.1 uncultured Polyangiaceae bacterium | reverse complement strand
GATGCGCCCGACCGCCGCCACGTAGTTCGAGCGGTTCAGGTAGAAGCGTGCGACGTAGAGCTCGTGGCGCACGAGGCGCGCGGTGACGTCGGCGAGGAGCGTGCGGACGTGCTCGCTCTCTTTCGCGTCGGGGTAGTCCGCGATGAAACCCTTGACCTCGCGGTAGGCGTCCATGACCACGGCCTGGTCGCGCTCGTCGGCCGAGGGCAGGAGCAGCGACTCGTTGATCTGCTTGTACTCGGCCTCGGCGATGCGCGAGCGCGCGTACACGACCTCGGCCTGGTCGGCCCGGTGATCGTGGACGAACTGCCGGTACTGGCGCACGGCCTCGGCGAGCTTGTCTTGCGCGAAGTCGATGTCGGCGAGGCGGAGCTCGGAGAGCTTGGCGTACCGGGAGTAGCCGTACTTGCGCTTCACCTCGCGGAAGAGCGCCTGCGCCTCGAGCCAGTTCTTGTCGTCGAACTCGACCATCGCGTCGTCGTACGCGCGCTTCGCGTCGGCGGCGTAGCCGAGGGCGGTCTTCGACTCTTGGGGCACACAGCCGCTGGCGAGCGCCGCCCCGGTCAGCAGGGCCGCGTGGACGAGGAGCGCTCGAGTCCACCGACCGGGAGGGCCTGCGAGCGGCCGTCCGACGCGTTTGCCACCTCCGCGAAGCATCGGCCTTGCCTACACTACTTCTCGCCCCGCCACCGCACGATCTTTCGCGCCGGCTCGCCTTCGCCCTGGCGGACCACCTGGCGCACCAGCAGCCGCACCTTCTCGGCGAGCGCGCTCGTCGCGAGGGGGGAGCCGGGCGGGGCAGGGTCCAGCGTGACGGTCACGGAGAGATCGGCGCCCACCTCGGCGACGACCCCGAGCTCGGCGGTCGGCAGCGCGAGGGTGCCGCGGTACACGAGGGGGCTCCCCGCGTCCCGCTCGAGCGTCACCCGGAACCCCGTCCGAGGCGGGCCGCCCGTGATCATCGAGCCCCGCGCGGGAGGCCGCGGCGCTGGCCAGCGCGGGCGGGGGAGGGGGCGGCTCGAACACGAGGGCGCATGCGGAGTCCCTAGCCGCTCGCGCCGGCGGCATCAACCGCGGCGCGCGGCGGCTCACCGCCGGGAGCCCGGCCGACGGGCGCCCGCCGCCTCGCCCGCGCGGGCGAGATTTGCGCGCCGAAACCTGGTAAGCGTTCGGGGATCATGGTCGAAAAGAACCCCATCACGCCTGAGGGTTACGAGAGGCTCCGCGACGAGCTGCACCACCTGCGGACGGTGGAGCGCCCGCGCGTGATCCAGATGATCGCGACGGCCCGCGAGCACGGCGACCTGAAGGAGAACGCCGAGTACCACGCGGCGCGGGACAAGCAGTCGTTCATCGAGGGGCGCGTGAAGGAGCTTGAGAACAAGCTCGCCCGCGCCGAGGTCATCGATCCCTCGAAGGTGGAGAGCCACCGCGTGGCGTTCGGCGCCACGGTGACGCTGCTCAACGTCAAGACCGACGAGGAGGTGGTCTACCGCATCCTCGGCGCCGACGAGGCCGACCTCGAGAAGGGGTCGATCAGCATCACGAGCCCCCTCGCGCGCGCGCTCATCGGCAAGGAGGCCGGGGACGAGGTGAAGGTGCGCATGCCCGGCGGCGAGCGCACCTACGAGGTCGTCGAGGTCGCGTACAAGTGAGCGCCGCGCAGTGAACCTGGCAACCGCGTGACCTCGGCCATGCCCGTGGCACCCCGATGAGCCAAGCCCCGCCGCCGGCGCTCGCCGCGCGCGTCCTCACGCGAGGCGGGCGCGTGCTCGTGGCGTGGGCGCTGCTCATCGCGCTCGAGAACGTGGTCGTCGGGGTCGGCTACCTCCACCTCTTCGTGGGCTACTGGGAGATTGCCGCCGCGCGCGTCCACCTGAGCCCGAT
>CAZHGG010001239.1:0-1888 GCA_964531755.1 uncultured Polyangiaceae bacterium | reverse complement strand
AGAGGCGTGGATGGGATTCGAACCCACGTATGATGGTTTTGCAAACCATTGCCTAACCACTTGGCTACCACGCCCTGTCACGCCGCGCGGGCGCGGGCGAACCTGACCTCGGTGCCTTTAGCCGACCCGGCGGGCAAAGGTCAACGTCCGAGCGTGGGGTCGGCGTGGCGGGCGACGTTTCCGGCGCCGCCGGCCCCAACTGGCGCGGCGTCGGCGCTATCCTGGGGCGGAATGCCCCCCCGCGCCTCGCTCGTCACGCTGCTCTTCCTCGTGGTCTCCCTCGCGCTGGGCGGCTGCGCGAAGCCGTGGGTGGTGGTGAGCCAAGCGAGCCCAAACCCCATGGCCGCCACGTCCCGCTTCTCCGTGACGAAGCTCACGTTCGACGGCCTCCAGGTGGGGGCGAAGAGCGACAAAGAGTACGCCGAGGAGAAGGAGTCCAAGACCGCCGACGCGTGGCAGGGCGACAAGGTCGAGATGACACAGGCGTTCGCCACCGCGTTCCTCGACGAGCAGGCGCCGCTCCAGACCGGCGACGGTGGCGACTTCGTCGTGAAGGTGAACTGCGCGTACATCGAGCCCGGCTTCTACGCCTACGTCGCGAGCGCGCCGGCCGACATCCGAATCCGCGCGACGATCCTCACCAAGGCGGGCGCGGTCGTCGACGAGATCGAGCTGCGCACGTCCTCGTCCGACATGGCGAAGCGGACCCGCCTTCGGAACGCCGCGCGGAGCGCCGGGGCGGGGCTGGCGAAGTACCTCCACGAGCGCCTGTCGCTGTGAGCTGGGACTCTCGCAGCCCATCGGGCGCGCTGCTCGTCGCGCCCAGCACGGACGACCCGGGAGAGGCGAGCCCAGAGGCCGAGACGACCGAGACTCAGGTGGCCACCGCCGCGCCGCACGAGCTCGTCGCGCTGCGCGCAGAGGCGGCGTCCCTGCGCACCGAGTCGCTCTCGCTGCGCGCCGAGCTCGGGGAGCTCCGGAACCTCACCGACGTGCTGGTGGAGCTCTTGGCCGAGAAGGGCATGCTCGACGCCGACGACCTCCGGGCGCGGCTCGCCAACGCGCGGCGACCCCTCTCGAGCCCGACCCTGCCGAGCGAGAGCGGGCACCCGTACCGCGGCTCGGGCAAGCCCGCGGAGCCGCCGCCGCCGGGCACCGTGGCGTGCGCGCGATGCGGGACGATCGTGGCCGAGCGCAAGGTGTTCCTCAACGCCGACGGTCGCTTCTGCCGCGACTGCTTCGAGCCCGGATGACGCCCGAGGCCCGTCGGGGGCTCTCGGCGCGCGCCGCGGTCGTCGGCCTCAGCTTCGCGTTCCGGGCGCCCGAGCTCGTGCACGCGCGCGAGGTGAACTCCGACTCGGCGATCGTGGGGCTCCAGGCGATGCACCTCGCGCGGGGCGAGCTCTCGGCGTTCCTCTGGGGGAGCGGCTACCAGAGCGCGGCCGACGCGTACTGGGCAGCGCCGTTCTTCGGCGTGCTCGGGCCCACGCCGTTCGCGCTCGTGCTCTCGGCGCTGTCGCTGCACGTCATCGCGACGCTGGCGATGCTCTCGCTCGGCGAGCGTCACGCGCGGCTCGCGGGGGCGCCGAACCCGGCCTTCGCGGGGGCGCTGCTCGCGCTGCCGCTCGTCTTCACCACGGCCGCCATCCACACGTACGCCCTCTTTCCACCACGGCAGCTCGCGATCACGCTCGCCCTGGTGGGCCTCGCGGTCATCGACGGGGCCTCGGCGCGCGCGCGGCCCCACGCCCACCTGGCGCTCGGCGGCGCCCTCTCCTCGCTGGCGTGCGCCGCCGATCCGTACGCGCTCTCGTTCGCGCCGCTGGCCGCCCTCTCGCTCGCCCTCGCCGCGCTCGACGCGCCAGGCGGCGATGCCCGGGTTCGCCTC
>CAZHGG010001238.1:0-1889 GCA_964531755.1 uncultured Polyangiaceae bacterium | reverse complement strand
CTCTTCGATGGGCTCGCGGGCGTCGTCCGCCTCTCCGCGGGCGAGCAGCACCCCCGCGAGCACGGCGAGCCCGTAGACCGTCACGTGCGGCGCGAGCTCCGGCCTCGCGAGCGCGCGGCGAACCTCCTGCTCCGCTTCGGCGAGCTGCCCCGCGGCGAGCCAGATCCGCGCGGCGATCACGCGCGAGGAGGCCTCCATGCGCCGATCGCCCTGGGCCTCGAAGGCGCGCACGGCGAGGGTCTCGGCCGCGATCGCCTCGTCGAACCGACCGGCGCGCGCGCGCACGAGGCCGCGGATCTGGTGGGCTGGCGCCGTCACCACGCCGAGGCCCAGGCGCTCTCCGGTCGAGAGCGCCTCGGCGAGGAGGCGCTCAGCGTCCTCCCACTCTCCCATCTCGACGCAGACCGCGCCCGAGTCGACGAGCGCGCGCGCGGCGCCGCGCACGTTCCCCGCCTCCTGGAAGCGCTCGATCGTGGCGTCGTAGAGCGAGAGCGCGAGGGCGGTGTCACCGTGGACGAGGGCTCGGTAGGCGCGCGCCGAGTGGACCGTCCCGGAGGCGTTGGGATCGCTGAGGGTCGGCGGGCCGCTCGCGTCGTCGACGTAGGCGAGCAGGCCGTCTGCCGAGCGGTAGTCGCCGCTCTGGAGGAGCGCGACGGCCGCGCGAGAGAGGGCGACGACGTGGGCCGCGGTGCGCACGCCGTTCTGGCTCCGCTGCGAGAGGAGGCTCACGAGCTCGCGGAGGCGCGGCTCGTCGCCCAAGGCGGAGGCCGCCTCGACGGCCTCGGCGAGGGCGCGGAAGTGCCGCACCGACTTTCGGCCCAGCAGCGCCATGGCCTCGCGGGCGTGTCGCTCGGCCTCCGCGTACTCGCCACGCCAGCGCCGCGCCTCCGCCTTCCGGAGCAGGAGCCGCCCGCGCACCTCGCCGTCCCCCCCGCACGCGATCCCGCGGTCGGCGTAGTGGAGCACGGCCTCGAGATCGCTGCCCTCGAGCGCCTGCGCGGCGGCGCGCCGCCAGAACACCACCGCGCGCTTCGGCTCGTCGCCGGCCTCGAAGTGGGTGGCGAGCGTGACCGGATCGCCCTCGCCGACGCTCTCGAGCCACTCGCCCGCGCGCTGGTGGGCGCTCCGCTTGTCGCGCTCGGTGAGCATCGCGTAGGCAGCCTCGGCCAGCAGCCCGTGTCGGAAAGACCACTCTTGCTCGCCCCGGAAGCGCCCGCTGTCTTGGCGGGTGAGGATCTCGCGGTCGCCGAGCTCCGTCAGCCAAGGGGCGATCTCGGCGACGGGCGTGCGGTCGTCGAACAGCGCGACCACTCCGCCGGTCCAGAAGGTCTTGCCGAACACGCTCGCGGCCCGCAGCACGCGCCTCGCCTCCGGCTCGAGCGCCTCGATGCGCCCCTGCGCCATCGCGATCACCGAGCCCGGGAGGCGATCGCCGTGACCCTCGGCGACGCTCCGGATGAGCTCCTCGAGGTAGAAGGCGTTGCCGCCGGCCGTGGCCACGATGCGGGCGACTGTCGCGTCGTCCGCGAGGTCGTCGAGCACCTGCCGCACGAGCCGCTCGCTCGCCTTGCGCGAGAGCTCGCCGAGGCGCACCTCTCGGGGGCTGTGTTCTGCCCACAAGTTACTGTAAAGATTGTCGATTTCCGGCCTCGCGAGCGCCAGTACGAGGATGGGCCGGTCCTTGATTCGGAGGCTCGCGCCCACGAGGTTGACCGACGGCAGATCGCCCCAGTGCAGGTCCTCGAGCACGAGGACCACCGGGTGCGCCGCGGCCTCGGCGGAGAGGAACTCCTCCCAGGCGCGGGCGATCGGGTCGCGCGCGAGCTGCGCGTCGCCGCGCGCGGCGCGGAGCTGCACGTCGTCGCGCTCGCCCCCCGCGGCGCCGATCA
>CAZHGG010001237.1:0-1891 GCA_964531755.1 uncultured Polyangiaceae bacterium | reverse complement strand
TGGCGCGCGATCGGTCACGCCTGGCGCGCGATCGGTCGCCCCCGGCGCACTTTCGGTCGCGCCGGGTTGGCGATCAGCCGTCGGCGTGCGCGCTCGGGGCGCGCCTGGCGCGGTCAGGGTGCCGCTCGGTTGGCGATCAGGGGCTCCGGGGCCCGCCGCGGTCACTCCTGGCGCGATTTTGGGCGCTTCGGGTCGCCGATCAAGGCTTTGGGTACGCGAAATCGGGCTCCGGGCAACCCGAACGGCGGCTCTGGGGTCGATCATGGGCATTCCGGCGCGCGGATCAGGGCTCGTGGCGGAGGTTCGTTGGCCTCGGCGCGCTTCTTGGGGCTTCGGGGCCGGTCGAACGGGGGCCGCACGCGAGCCCTCTCCCGCCAGCGGTCCTCCCGGAGCCGGTCGACCGGCCGTCGGCGTTCGGCGCGCCCGCCGCGTTGAAGCCCGGCGGTCCTCCGGGAACCCGGGCTCAGGTGCTCGCGAGGCGATTCTTGCTCGACGACCGCGGAAGGGTGACCGACGAGCCGAGCGTCCCGAGTGGCCCGAGACTCCGTTCGTGAGATTCTCAGGAGATCGGGGGTAGCGATGGCGTCGCGGGCCCGGACTCGGGCGTCCCCACTTGCCTTGACGACCACGGGCCGCGTGATAGTGATTACGTGTCGCCGTTCAGGAGCGGGCCACTCGGCGACAAGGCCCCGCGAGAAGTATGCCGCGTGGCTACCGCCACGGAATCTCAGCCTCGTCCTCGACGAGAAGGCTGTAGACATGACCCGAAATATCTCGCCCGCCGACGTCCGCGCGAAGCGGCTGCTTCGTCTCGCCACCGAGAACCTCTCTGCCGACGATCGCGCGTTCCTCCTGTGCCGTCTCGCCAAGGCCACACCGGACGATGTCTTCGACCTCGTCGTGCACCATCCCGGCCTCTTCGGCGCGAAAGAGTTCATGGGACACCTCGTGAGCCAGCTTCCGGCTGCTTCCCGCTGGACGGCCCTGAGGATGGCCCCCCTCCTCGCACATCGACTCGATGCCGATCCCGACATCGCTCGCGAGGCCTATGTCGCGCTCGTTGCGGCGGCGGTGCCCGGCATTCGCGCCTCCAGCAACGAGGATCGCGCGTCGGTCGAGCGCGAGCTCCTCCGCCACCTCCGCGGCGGTCACGACGGCTACTACGCCGGCGTCGTGGCGGCCGACAGCGGCTACCTACGTTACCCGGGCAGCGAGCCGCTCGCGCTGCTCCTCATCGACGTGCGGTTCGACAAGAGGGAATGCGCTCGCGTTCTGCGCGAGTTGGCGCAGACGGGCGCGTGGGAGGCGCTGCGAGTCTGGGAGGTCGCCCGGCGCGTCGCCGATTCTGACCTCGAGCGCGCCGTGCGACCGGAGGTCCTGCGGCACGTCGATCTGGCGCGCGAGCCCGACGACCCTTCCGCGCCTCCTTGGCACGAGACGGTTCGCACCGCGGTCTCGTGGTGGCTCTCTGTCTCGGCCCCCGAGGTCTGGACCAACGACATGATGGCTTGCGCAGAGGCCGCCCACGCTCGCGGCGTGGCGTGGGAGTCGCTCGCGTGGAACTTTCAGATGGAGAACGGCTCCGGCGCCGCGATCCAGCGCCGCATCTTCGAGCGCGCGCTCGACGAGGACGAACGACCCTCGTTCTTCGCGCTCGGAGTCCTTCGTGAGCCGCTGAGCGCTGGCGAGTCGACCGCGTGGACGCGGCTCTTTCGCTGGGTAGAGCTGGAGGGCATGCATCCTGAGCTTCTCGTGCGGGACCTCCTCCGCGGCGCGCGCCTTCCGGAGACGCCTGACGATCGGTTTTGGGTGGGATATCTCGACGCTTGGGAATGCGGGTGCGCCGGAGAACGAGCGCAGCTTCACTTCCCGGGAGAGACCGACGAACGCC
>CAZHGG010001236.1:0-1894 GCA_964531755.1 uncultured Polyangiaceae bacterium | reverse complement strand
GGCAGGGGGCGCGCTCCACGTGTGGCCCGCGGTGGCGACCGCCACGCTGGCGGCGGGCGTCGCCCTCGAGGCCTACGGCGATCCGGCGCGCCTCGGGCGCCCCACCGCGTGGGCGTGGGCGCTGACCCTCTGCTCTCTCCTGTTCCCCGCGCTCGCGCTCGCGTCGCTCGCGTCCGTCCTGGCCTCTCGCGCCCGCCGTCGCGGGCCGCGCCCCAGCCGCGCCGCGCGCGTTCACGCGGGCCTCGTCGCGCTGACGCTCGTCGGCGTCTCGGTCTATCTCGCCGCTTGGGGCCTCGTGGGCGTGCGGACCTGGCGCTGACCCGAAGGCATGCAGTATGCACGCGTGTGGGACCACGGCGCGCGCCTCGCGGGCGCGCACCGACGAGCGTCGACCCCGTGCAAATGCTGGAAGTCATGACGTCCCACACCGGGCGCTCTACGCTTGGGGAATGGCCCTCCTTACGAGAAGGCTCGCCCGTTCGCTGCCGCGTTCGCTGGGCGCCGCCGCGCTCATCGCCTGCGGGAACTCCACACCGTCGACCGTGCCCGACGCGAGCACGCCGAGCATCCCGGGCACAGACGCCGCCCTCGACGCGCCCGCGCCGCGGGTCGACGCGGCCACGCCGGACTCGGGCGTGGAGGCGAGCGCCCCCGACGCGGGCGCTCCGCTCACCGTCACGCTGGACGCCACGCTCGCTGGCTTCCCCCACCTCATCGACCTCTACGTCCCCGCGCGCCCCGAGCGCCTCGTGGTCTTCCTCCACGGCGGTGGCGGCACGAAGGACGGCGCCGCCGACCAGCTGAGCTTGCGCGTCGCCCCGACCAGCGCGGGCGCTCCGCCGACCTACGACGAGGCGTGGCTCACGTCTCACCGGGTGGCGTTCGCGATCCCCCAAGGGCAGGCGCTGCCGGGCACCAACGGGCGCACGTGGAGCAACTACGTCATGGACTCCGGCGTAGACGACGTCGCGTTCCTCCGCGCGCTCGCGGCCGCCGCCCGCGCGGGGACGCTGCACGCGAGCCTGCCGGCCGTCGCGAAGGTTCACGTGGCCGGGCACTCCAACGGCGGCATGATGGCCAACAGGCTGTGGTGCGAGGCGCCCGACGCCTTCGACGGCTTCGCCGCGCTCGCGGGCCCCGCCTCGACCGCGCTCGGGCCCGCCGGCGCGCACCCGTGCCAGCCCGTCGTCGCGAAGCCCTACCTCGGCTACGTCGGCGGCAAGGACACGGTCCTCCAGACGCTCGGGCACTGGACCGACGACGTCTGGACGATCGCGCCCGTCCTCGCGAGCACTCCGGGCTTCGTCGATCCCACGCTGGTGAACGAGCTCACCTTCCACGAGACCGTGCGAGTGCCCGCGACGTGCGGCGGCGTGGTCGCGGCGCCCACCTTCGGCGCGGGCGGGGTGACCACCACCTGGAGCGACTGCGGCGGCAAGGTCCGCCTCGTGCGTGTCACCAACGCGGGCCACTGCATCGGGCCGCGCGCGTCGTGCACGGACTCCTTCGAGACCGAGACAGGCCAGCGCCTCGTCGACGTGCTCAGCGGGTTCTTCGCCGCGACCGCGCCCTGACGTCCCCGGGCGCCCGCTCGAAGAATGCAGTGTGCATGGTGTGGCGCCCTTGGCCCTTCCCATCGGCGCGCGGCGCGGCGATCCTTCGCGGGATGGCCCGCGAGAAGCCCTGGTGGAAGACGACCCCGAACCCGCCGCCCGCGCCCGCGGAGCCGGAGCGCGCCCCCGAAGCCGCGTCTTCTTCGGAGGCCGCTCCCGCCCCCGCGCCCGAGGTGGCCGCGTCGCCGGAGGCCGCGGCCTCGCTCGACCCCGGCCCGCCCGCGCTGGCCGACCTCGCGGACGGGGAGAGCACCACCATGATGGGCTCGGGCCGCGATCCC
>CAZHGG010001235.1:0-1897 GCA_964531755.1 uncultured Polyangiaceae bacterium | reverse complement strand
TCTGCGATTCCCCCGGCTCCCGCGGCTCCCCCAGCCTCCGCGGCGCCCCGGGCGCCCGCCTCCGTCGCCTCCGCACCCGCGGCCGCAGCCTCGTCGGCCGCTCCGGTGGCTCCGGTGCCCGGCGCCGTGAGCGAGGCCACCGCCCGCCGCGTGCTGTTCGGCACGAGCGTGCCCGTCGAGGCGTCGCGCTGCGAGGGCGCGACCCGCGACAAGATCGCCTGCTGGCTCGGCGTGCGGTACGCGGGGGATGCCCAGGCGAAGGCGCTCGCGCAGGAGCTGTACACGTCCTTCGGCACGGTCGTCGGCCAGGGCGAGGCGCGCACCATGGACGGCGCGTACCGCGGCACGATCCGCCTCGTCCCCACGCTCCCCACGGGCCAGGACCGCAAGCACCTCGTGTGGCTCCACGCCGCGCTCGTGAAGATCGACGCCTTCCAGCGGGCGCTCGCGCGCGAGCACGGCGCCGCGTCCGTCGGCTACCGCGCCTCGCCGCTCGTCGTCGAGTTCGTGCGCTCGCTGGACGGCAAGCGCACGCCCTCGGGCTACGCGAGCGACTGGACCTACTCGTACAACGTGCTGGGCTCGCTGAACGTCTCCGCCGAGAGCGTGCTCTCGCTCGCGTTCCACGAGATCTTCCACCTGAACGATCTCGACGCGGCGAGCCCGGGTGGCGGCGACGCGGCCCGCTCGTGGTCGGCGGGCGCGCTCTCCGCCGACGTGCGCGCCATCCTCGCGCGCTGCAAGGTCACCACCGCGGCCACGGCGGCCCGCAGCACGCCCTGCCTCGCGCCCTACGCGCCCACGGCGCTCCAGGTGAGGGGCGGCACGTACTACGCGTTCCAGCCCGGCAACGACATCGTCCTCGAGTACGCGGCCGAGCTGGCCACGCGCGTCTTCGACGAGCAGCGCGCCCTCCTCGGCCTCGGCCCGCGCGTCGCGGGGCGGCCGTTCAAGTGCGGCCCCCCGGAGAACGCCCGCGCGTGGAGGGCGATGGTCGACAAGTACTTCGGCGGCGTCGACCGCGTGCCGGCGTGTCGCTAGTCGGCGCGCGCTGGACTCTCCCAAATACATGACATCATTGTAAAGTCTCACGTTGGAGCGCGGCGGCGGCGTGGTGCCGCGCGCTACTCTCGGGACCGCATGCCCACGCAGAAGCTCGAGCGCGTCGTGAAGGCGGTGATGGCGCTGGTCGTGCTCGTCTCCGTCGGCATGCTGCTCGCGTCGACGCTCGGCGCGCTCTGGGATCCCGCTTCGGCGCTGCGCCGCTTCCGCGAGCCGCCCGCCGCCCCGGAGGTGATCGTCCGAGGCGCGCTGAAGCGCGCCGAGCCCGCGACCGCGCTGCCCCCGCTCTGCGAGGTGCGCTGGCAGCGGTGGGGCCCGTGCGGGAAGAACCGCTGCTGGGCGACCCTCGCCACCCTGCGCGCGAACTCCGGCTCGCTCGACGTCACGTCGTCGTCGTCTCCCGTTCCGGCCCACGTCTCCCTGGCGACCTCCTGGGCCGCGGAGCCAGGCCTCGAGGAGAACGTCGTCACCGATCCGCGCCGCGCCGCCGCTTGGCTCGCGGAGGCACGGCGCCGCGGCGTGGACCTCGGCCGCGTCACCGAGGCGCCCGGCGAGGACCGCCTGGTGGAGGGCTGCGTCCAGGACGGCGCGCCGCTCACTCTCTCCGCGTGCGTGTCCGGCGGCGAGCTTGGGCCGTGCCCCGGACGCGACCGCTATGCGCTGGTCCCGAGCGCGAGCCCGCGGCCGGCGATCGCGCACGCCGCCGACGCCCTTGCCCTGAAGGTCGGGGGCGAGCTCCTGCTCCTCTTGCCGGTCGCGCTCCTGCTCCTGCCGCCGCGCCGCGCGCTCGTCGACGCGCTCGCCGCCCGCGCGGGCCGCGCGCTCCGCGGGCTCG
>CAZHGG010001234.1:0-1900 GCA_964531755.1 uncultured Polyangiaceae bacterium | reverse complement strand
AGGTCCGCCGGGGTCGAGGGGGGCCCCTCGACGCGAGGCGGCGGGCCGCCGCGCGACCGCGCGGTCCACGCGCGGAACGACGCCGAGTGCGCGCCGCGCGTGCCGAACGGCGCGAGGGCCTCCGCCAGGCTCGCCATGTCCTGGTAACGCGCCGCCGGATCGCGCGACAGGGTCTTCATCACCACGTCTCCCAGCTCGGGCGGGAGCGAGGGATCGACCTGGCGGATGTCCTCGGGCTGGGTCGTCGCGATGGCCACCGCCATCTGCGCGGCGTTGTCGCCACGGAACGGGTAGCGCCCGGTGAGCGCGCGGTAGAGCACCACGCCGAGCGACCAGATGTCGGCGCGGTGATCGATCGCGCGCGAGCTCAAGACCTGCTCCGGCGCCATGTACTGCGGCGTGCCGAGCATGGTCTGCGTGGTGGTGAGCTCGTCGTTCTCCGCGGTGATCTTGGAGATGCCGAAGTCCATCACCTTGACGATCGAGCGGCCGTTGGTCTGCTCGGCCATGAAGAGGTTCGAGGGCTTGAGGTCGCGGTGGACGATGCCCGCCCCGTGCGCCTCTGCCATCGCGGCGCACGCCTGCATGATGAGGTCGACGAGGTCCGAGGGCTCGACCGGTCCGCCCTGCTTGAGGCGCTGCGCGAGGTCGTGCCCCTCGAGGAACTCCATCACGATGAACGGGAGCCCGTGGGCGGTCTTGCCCACGTCGATCACGCGCACGATGTGCGGCGAGGTGAGCGTCGCCGATGCGCGCGCCTCGCGCTCGAACCGCGCGAGGGCCTCGTGGTCGTTGAGGTCGGCGGGGAGCAGGAATTTCAGCGCGACGCGCTGGCCGAGGCGGGTGTGCGTCGCCTCGAAGACCACGCCCATGCCGCCCTTGCCGATCTCGCGGACGAGCTCGTACTTGCCGTCGACGATGTCGCCCGGGCGCGGTTGGACGAGGTCTCCCACAGTACGATGTTGCCCGTCCGGCCTTTCGCGCGCAACCTCCGCGCGCCGTTCTCGCGGCCGCGACGACGCCCCTGAACAGGCGACGACGCGGCGAGCGCCTCGGAGCCGTTTTGGGCTTGGGACCCAAAACCAGGAGGTGGGGCCCCATCGGGCTCCTCCCGTGGGGCGGAGGACAGAGTCCTCCGATGACCCGTCCGCTAAATCAGCGATCTTGAATCGAAGATCAAGACCGCTAATTTAGCGCGCGGGCTTCACGAACCGGAGCACGAAGCGGTCGCTCGTGCCCCGCTTCTCCGCGGCCTTCCCGGGCGACGCGCTCCAGTCGCGCGCGTCGGCGGGGTTTCGCAGGAACGCGCCCTCGCCGTCGAGCACGAACCCGGCGGCCAAGATCTCCTCGCGCACCACCTTCTCCTCGATGCGGTGGAGGGTCTCGGCCTCGGTGGTGCCCGCCCCGGCGCGGCTCGCGTGGTCGACGATGCCGTACACGCCGCCCGGCTTGAGGGCCGCGAACACCGCGCGGTTCATCTTGGCGCGGTCGGTCTTCATCCACACGCTGTCGTGGTAGAAGAGCACGTCGATCACGCAGTCGAGGTCCTTCGCCTCGGGCGGGAACGGCTCCTCGAGCTCGTGGTCCACGCGCACGACGCGCTTGTTCTCGGGCTTCGCGAGGCGCGCGGCCCACGGCTTCTCGGCGAACTTCTCGAGGACGAACGCGTTGTTCTGCGCGAACACCTGGCCCTCGGGCCCCACCGCGCGCGCCAGGAGCTCGGTGGTGTAGCCCGTGCCGGCCATGATCTCGCCCACGCGCATGCCAGGCCCCACGCGGAAGAACGTGAGCAGCTCGGCCGGGTGGCGGCCCGCGTCGAGCGCGCGATCCGGCGCCGCGCGGTCCGGCGCGTCGACCACCCGCCGCGCGAGCTCGGAGACCGCGCCCTGCGGGGCGGCGG
>CAZHGG010001233.1:0-1902 GCA_964531755.1 uncultured Polyangiaceae bacterium | reverse complement strand
CCGTTGTCCTTGTCGCTCGTCGCGAGCTGCACGGGGCCGTCGGGCATCATCTTGACGCGATCGACGAGCTCCTTCGCGGGGATCGCCATGCTGCCCGGCTTCGAAATCTCCGCGGGGATCGCGCCGCTCAGGCCCAAGTACAGGTCGGTGGCGGAGAGCCGCAGCGAGCCCGCGCCGCCCGCCGTGAAGAGCACGTTCGAGAGCACGGGCATCGTGCTCTTGCGCTCGGCGACCCCCTGCATGCGAGCCGCGAGCCTCAGGAGATCTCTCTTTGCGACGGTCAGTTCCATGGCGGCCGACTTAGGTGCCCTTATTCCGAGCGACCGTCAAGGGGCAGAGGAACCGCGAGGCCATGGGGGCCGACGGTCCGGAGCGGACGTGCCTCGCCGGGTCCTCCACACCCCCAGGCGAGCCTCTCCTCTCGGAGAAGGGTTAGAAAGAAATGTAGGGGTGACAGAAGGCCCTGTGGACGGCGGGGGAAAGTCGCAATCGCCTTGGAGTTCGAGCTGTTACACAGCTCGACGGGGATGAACAACTCGGGGAGGTCGCTTGGGGAGGGTGCTGTGGGTATTCGTACGACAGCGCCCCCACGGGTTCTTCCAGGCCCTCCCGAGCAGCTTTCCCACACCCCTCAGGCGGGCACTCCGGGGCCCTCGACGCCGCCGTCGCGGAGCGCCCGCGCCAGGCGCTCGAGCAGCTCCCGGCGGGTGCGCGCGTAGGTCTTGGGGCCTACGTCGCCCGCGCGGTGCGCGCGCTCGAGCTCCGCGAGCTCGCCCAGCAGGGTCGAGGTCCTCGCGGCGTCGCCGTCGCGTGGACCGCGTCGGTCGCGCGGGCGGCGGCCCCGCGCGAAGGCCACCGCGAGGGCGCCAGCCACGGTGCCGAGCGCGAGCGACGAGGCGATCCAGCGGGCCGGGCCCACGGTCGGGAGATCGCGGATCTCGACGGCGACGCGGGCGAGCGGGGCCTCGTCACGGCGCAGCTCGCGCTCGGTCACGAGCACGCGCTGGCCCTGATTGTCCGTGCGGGCCTGCGCGGCGGGGAAGCCGTCGACGACGAGCTTCATCTGGCTCGACGCGGGCGCCATGACGCGCGCCTGCGCGAGGTGCGGCGGCATGCCGGCGTGGAGCGCCACGTCGCGCGTGCCGTCGTAGGGGATCTGCCAGCGAAACTCAAGCTCGTGCCGGCCCGGCGCGAACGTGCCGCGCAGGCGGGCCCCCTTCTTCGGGGCCGGCGCGCTGTCGATGACGACGTCGCTCATCTGCTGCTGGGAGGTGAGGGCCGTGAACTCCGGCGGCAGGCCGAGCACGAAATCGCTCGGGACCCACGCGACCTTGCCGAAGTTGTAGAGCGTGATGGCCTCTTGGACCTGCACGCGGTCGTCCTTCATCTCCACGTAGAGGATGGCCTGGGAGACCACGAGCAGCTCGCCGAGCTCGTGCGCCACCGGGTAGACGTGGAGCACGCACTGGACGCCCTTGTCGGCCGGGAGCTGGAAGGGCGGCACCGCGAACGTCGCGCCGTCCTTCGCCACCGTCGCGCGGTAGGCGAGGAGCTGCCCGCGCTCCTGGTCGCGGAGCGTGCACACGCCCTCGGCGTCGGTCAGGCACTCCACGCGGCGCCGGCTCTCGCCCTTGGCGACGCTGTTGTTGATGATCCCGATCGTGACCACGGTGCCCGGCAGGGGCTTGCCGTCGGGGTCCTTCACGTGGACGCGGAGCGTGCCCGCGGGCAGGCTGGGATCGGGCTCGGCCGTGTCCGGGGGTGGCTGGAACACCCCGGGAGGCGCGCCGCCGCCCGCGTGGTCGTGCGGGGCGTGTGGCGAGCTGTCGTCGTGGGGCTCGTCGTCGGGCGGAGCGGCCGCGGGCGCCGCGCTGGGCGCCGCGGCGGAAGAGGCCGCGCTCG
>CAZHGG010001232.1:0-1903 GCA_964531755.1 uncultured Polyangiaceae bacterium | reverse complement strand
TCCACATTCGGTTCGTGAGCTTGTATGCATGTTACACGTGCCTCGTGGCCGACGGCGGCCGGCGCGGCGTGCGCGGCCGGTGGCTCACGCGGCGCAGCGCGCCGGTGCTCGTGGTCGGCGCCGGGTTGCTCGCGGCCGCGACCGTGCAGGGCGCGCGCGGCGCCACCCAGAGCTACCCGTTCGCGTGTTACCCCACGTTCGCGCACACGCTCGGGCCGGAGATGCCCGACGTGAGGCTCGTCGCGCTCGCCCCGGGTGGCGAGGTGCTCCTGCCGCGGGTGCCGCGCTCGCAGGCCGAGTGGGGCATGGCCTGGCAGGTGGCGGGCCTGTGGGGCACGCCCGCGCGCCCCGAGGCCGTGGCGGCCTTCGCGCGGCGCGATCTGGCCGCCCTCGAGCGCGCTCCCCAGGTGCAGGCGCTCCGGGCCGCCGGCGGTCTCGGGGCGGTGCGTGTCCACCTCGCGTGGCAGCCCGTGGAGCCCGGCCACCTCGACGATCCTCCGCGCCTCGGGCGCGCCCTCGGCGTGGTGGAGGTCCCGCCGTAGGCGCCAGCAGGCACTCAGCGGTCCCGCACGCGCAAACGCGATTTGGACATTGGGCGCACGGCGCTCGCTCCGGGAGCCTTCTCCGCTCGCTGGCGGACTCGGCGGACTCGATAGTAGAGATCCCTCACGCGGACGCGGGCGGCGCCCCCGCCCCAGCCCGTGAGCGCGCCGCACGGCGTGAGGTCCGTTGGTAGTGGCTGGTGAAACGTCGGTACAGCGCCCTGTCGTCGTAGGCATAGGCGGCCTTCGCGGCCGCTCTCGCCATTCGAAGACACTCGTCGATCTCGGCGAGAAGCTTCGCACGCGGGCTGGGCTGCGCGCGCGCGCGCCTCGTCGCCTCGCGCGCCGCCTCCCAGCGCTCGCGCAGGCGGGCGAGCGCGCGCGCGCGCGCCGCCATTTCCGGGCGATAGCCGCCGCGGGAGCGGAGGCGATCGGCATGCGATGGCGCCTCCACGAAGGACGCGTAGGCGACGAGGGCGGGGCCAAGCGAGCCCAGCGTCCGAGGGCGTGGGTGGGCGCGCTTGAGCTCCGCGAACGCCGATCGAAACCCCGCCGCGGCGGGATCCGTGTCCTGCTTCGCTACGAGCTCGAGCGCCTGCACGACGCGGCGCACGAGCTCGACCGCCTCACTCAACGTCGGCTTCGGCCCGCCTGGCAGTTCGCGCCTCCAGGGCAGCCGCTCAGCCTGATCGCAGAGCGCCTCCAGGCGCGGCGCGAACTGGTGGTCCAGCCGAGAGTCGTAGGCCACAAGGCAGTCGACGCGCTCGCGCACCAGCGCCGCGACCGACCGGCCCTCCTTGAGCAATACCTCCACGGGGACAGGATGGCCGACGCGGCGCGGGCGCTCCACGCATGGGTGCGATGAATGCGATGCGAGAGAATCGGGTAGACGGACGACGGCGGTCATCGGGGTGCGCCTCCTGTCCCCCGTCTCTCGATAGCCCGCTGCCGTTCGTTGCCTGAAAAATGCACGGGGCCGTCCGATTCGCGCTCGTTCGCGAGGTCGTCCTTCCCGGCGTCGACGTCGCGGTCGAATTGCATGGCGGCCTCCTGGAGCGCGCGCGCCTCGGCGAGCCGCAGCCGCTCCCGCGCCTCCTCGAGCTCGAGTGGGGTGGGCGTGGTGCCCGAGGCAGCGGCGGGCGGCCCGGCGTCCGCGGGAGCCGGGAACACGCCGCCCGCGGACCCGCTCGAAGGCGCCGGAGTTGGTGGCGCGCTCACCGCGGACCCGCTCGACGGGGTCGTGGTCGCGGCGCCGCCAACAGCCGGCGCGGCGCCGGCCGCCAGCGCGGCCACCAGCGCCAGCGCGCGCGCCGGGAGCGCCGCGAGCGCGGCGGCCGCGCCGAGGTTGATCCAGCCGCGGC
>CAZHGG010001231.1:0-1903 GCA_964531755.1 uncultured Polyangiaceae bacterium | reverse complement strand
GATCGTGCCGACGTTCACGTGGGGCTTGCTGCGGTTGAATTTCTCTTTCGCCATGGAAAGCTCCTGAAAACTCGCGAAGGGCGCGGATGAAAGTGGAAGCGGTTGCCGAACCTCGGCTCGAACCAGGGAGTTCGCCGAGCCCACCACGGGGCTTGAACCCGTGACCTCTTCCTTACCAAGGAAGTGCTCTACCACTGAGCTAGGTGGGCAGTGTGGGAGACACGAAGAGAAGCGGAAGCGAGGATCACGAACGGAGCCGAGCGGGCGACCGGGTTCGAACCGGCGACAATCAGCTTGGAAGGCTGAAGCTCTACCAACTGAGCTACACCCGCGAGGAGAGAGCACGGCGGCGCCGGTGCGGGCCGACGAGCGAGACGAGCGAAGAAGCGAAGACGGGGACGAGGTCTTGTGGAGGGTGATGGATTCGAACCATCGAAGGTAAAACCGGCAGATTTACAGTCTGCTCCCTTTGGCCACTCGGGTAACCCTCCGGAACTGCACAAGAAAATTTCAAAAGAACGAGCGCTCGACCGAGCTAGCGAGGGGAGTTGAACCCCTAACCGCCGGTTTACAAAACCGGTGCTCTGCCAATTGAGCTACGCCAGCGTTGAGGCGGCGTTGGTACCTCAGCTTCGGAGACGACGCAAGCCATCGGCGTGCGATCCCCCCGCCGGCGCCGCTGCGGCCTGGGGCGGGGCCCTGGGTGGGGTGACCTGCCTCGTGGACGCACCTTCGCCGTGAAGGGATGCGCGACATACCCCGGGTTTGGGGCGGTGTCAAGGGCCGGCGGGCGGGCCTACCTGCCCCGCGGGAGCTTCAGGGGGGGCACGGGCTTGCCCTGGGCACGGGCGAGGGCGCGCTCGCGCATCATCTCGAGCGTGCGCTCGACCTCGGCCTCCGTGTAGGGCAGCTTCGCGAGCTGGGCCTTCTCTTCGTCGAGCGAGCTCTGCATCTGCTGCTTCGCCTCGCGGGCGCGCGTGACCCAGACCGACTCGTCGTCGGTCTTCTTCGCGAAGTCGATCGTGCGGGTCATCATCTCCATGCCCTTCTCGACGAGCGCGCGGTAGCGCACGTGCATGATCGCGTAGAAGAGGTTGCGGTCGCTCTCGGACTTCGCGCGGTCCGGCGGCACCGCCATGAGCTCCCGGTGGAGGGTGCGGTACATCTCGCCGACCCGCACGCCGCTCATCTTCGCCCACACGGGGTCGACGCTGCGGATGGCGTCCGCGTAGGCGCTCTGGGCGTCGAGCAGGCCCTGGCACCGCAGCTCCATTTTCACGAGGAAGTCGTCGGTCACGGGCTGGAGCGCGATCTTCTCCGAGCGTACGCGGCGCACCTCGGCGAGCGCGAAGCGCAGCTCGGCAGCGGGCACCGGGAGCCTCCCCGAGGCGCCGTAGTGGAGCGACTCCATGAGCTCGAGGCCCTCGTTGACGTCTCGGAGCGCGGCGACGTCGTCGCCCGTCTGCACCGTGCGGAGCGCCCGGGCGCCGAGGCCGAGCATGCGGTCGACGGCGCCGTCGCCGGGGGGCGCGGACGCGGCGGACGCGGCGGACGCGGCGGACGCGAGGAGCGTGTCGCCGAGCTCGCCGAGGGCCTTCCAGTCGTCGAGGTACGCGTCCAGCGACGCCTCCCGCATGCGCGCGCCGCGCACGTGGGTGTCGCCCGGGAAGGCCGCCACGAGGCGGCGGTAGGTGGCGCGCGCGCGCTCGAGCTCGCCCAGCCCCTCGTAGGCGGCGCCCAGGGAGGCGAGCCACGCGGGCGCGTCTTTGGAGGTGGGCTCCGCGCCCACGAGCGCCTCGTACACGTCGGCCGCCTCGCGCCACCGCTGCGCGAGCAGCGCGCGCTCGCCGCGCTCGGCGAGCTCGCGGACGGTGCCCTCGACCTTCGGGGAGAAGACCTGGTG
>CAZHGG010001230.1:0-1907 GCA_964531755.1 uncultured Polyangiaceae bacterium | reverse complement strand
GGGGGAGCCCGCGGTGGATCTCGTCTCGCTCCTCGCGCGCGGCGTCGCGCCGAGCGGCGCCGGTGCCCCGGGCGACGAGCCCGAGCCCAAGCGGGCGTGAGCCCGCCGCCGCCGCCCACGGTCGGGGCCCGGCGCGGCGTCGCGACCCAGGTGCTCGTCGCGTTCCTGCTGACGACGCTCGCGTTCGCGGTGACCGTCGCGTTCAGCGTGTACGCGCTCCGCCGGGCGGCGCAGGACAACGAGGAGCTCGCGAAGGGGTTCGTCCCGGTGGCCCTGCGCCTCGGCCAGCTCCGGGCGACGCAGGCGACCCTCGCGACCCTCGTCGACGGCATCCCCGGGGAGCGCGACCCTCAGTCGACGAAGCTGCTCCTCCAGACGCTGACCAGCGTGCGCACGGCGACGCTCCTCGAGACGCGCGCGGCGATGGAGCGGCTCGGCGCCTCGGGGACCAACGACACCCGCGTCCTCGCGCGCGCGCTCGCGCAGGACGTGGACGGCGTCGAGGCGACCATCGTGGGCGATCGGCGCGCGCTCGAGGAGCTCTTCGCCGCGATCGAGCGCGGCGACACGAACGGCGCCAACCGCGCCATCGTCGTCATCGGCGCGCAGGAGCACGACGCCGACAAGAAGCTCGCCGCCCTCGCGAGCCGCGTGGCCGCCTCGATGGAGGTCGTGGGCGCGCTGGCCCGGACGCGGGAGCGCCGCTCGATCGCCATGATGATCGGGCTCGCGGCGCTGGCCGTGGCCGTCGGGGCGGGGATGTCGGTGCGCGTGAGCCGCCTGCTCCGGCCGCTCGGCGCGGTCACGGCGCGCGCGCGCGCCGTCGCCCAAGGAGACCGCACGCCCAAGCCCGTCGCGCCTGCGCGCGACGAGATCGGCGAGCTCGCGGTCGCGTTCGAGAAGATGGTGGAGGCCGTCGCCGCCGCCCAGAGCCGCAGCGTCGCGAGCGAGCGCCTGGCGGCCATCGGCAAGATGGCGGCGCACGTGACCCACGAGATCCGAAACCCGCTGAGCTCGATCTCGCTCAACATCGAGCTGCTCGACGAGGAGCTCGCCGGCGCCACGCTCCCCGGCGAGGCGCGCGACCTCCTCGCGGCGATCACCCGCGAGGTGGAGCGCCTCGGAAACCTCTCCGAGGAATACCTGCGTCTTGCACGCATTCCCACGTCGCGGATGGACGCCGAAGACCTCGGCGCGCTGGTGCTCGACGTGGCGAAGTTCTCGCGACCCGAGCTCGCGCGCGCGGGCCTCGAGCTCAAGGTCGACGTCGCGGAGGGCCTCCCGCCGACCCTCTTCGACGAGGCGCAGCTCCGCCAGGCGGTGTTGAACCTCCTCCGCAACGCGCGCGAGGCGACGCCGAGCGGAGCTGGCGGTGTCATCGAGCTGTCCGTCCTCGCCGAGGGCATGAGCGTGGTCCTGCTCGTGGCCGATCGCGGCGGCGGCATCCCCGAGGGGCTCCGCGAGCGCGTGTTCGACCCGTTCTTCTCGACGAAGGGCGAGGGCACCGGCCTCGGCCTCGCGACCACGCGGCGCATCGTCGAGGCCCACGGCGGGACCCTCGGTTGGTCGGCGCGCGAGGGCGGCGGCACCGTGTTTCGGCTCGCGCTCCCGCTCGTGTCGGCGGACGGCCCTCGCGCGCTCGCCCGCGACTGACGCGCGCATCGCGCTGGTCCTCGCGCGACGGCCCGTGGTTAACTCGCGCCATGCCCCGCCCCGACTCACGCACCAACACGGAGCTGCGGCCCGTGACCATGCAGCTCGGCTTCCACTCGTACGCCGAGGGCTCGGCGCTCTACCGGTCGGGCGCGACCGTCGTGCTCTGCACCGCCTCGGTCGAGGACCGCGTGCCCGCGTTCCTGGAGGGCAAGGGAAAAGGCTGGATCACCGCCGAGTACCCGATGCACCCC
>CAZHGG010001229.1:0-1908 GCA_964531755.1 uncultured Polyangiaceae bacterium | reverse complement strand
AGCGGCACCGCGCGCGCGACGGGCGCCGCCGCGGCGGGGCGCTGCCCGGTGGCCGTCGCGTGGGGCACGGGCCCGCGGCTCGGGCCGATGGCGCCTGTCTGCCGCGGGGCGGGGGTGAGCTTCTCGCCCTCGTCGAGCGAGGTGTCGATCCACTCGATGCGGCGCGGCGCAGGGCCGCGCGCCGACGCGCTCGGGAGCGCGAGCCACAGGAACGCCGCGTGGAGCACGGCAGACGCGAGCACCGGGCGCAGCGCCGCGCTCTCAAGCCTCGACCGAGGCCGCTGGTCGCTCTGTTCAGGCTGCTCTGTTCTCGACATGACCCCTCACGACCTTACAGAACTGCAAAGATACTGACACCCCCCACGCGCGCAAGCCACCCCCGCGCGCTTATTTTTTTGGCTGGCCCGCGGACGCGGCGGGGCCCTCCCCGGCGGGCCGGGTGGCCGGCCGGTGACCCGCCAGTTACCGCCGGTTGTCAGCCAACTTCCGCCGATTCTCGGCGGCTCTCGCGGGCACGCTCCTCGCAACGTCCCTTGGCGGAGGTTCACGCAAGAATGAAGAAGATGGTCGCAGCTGGCTCGCTCGGTCTCCTGGTCGCGTGCGGTGGGGTCGACGGCTCCCCCGGAGACCGCGCGACCCAAGCCCCCACCGCGGCGGCCGCCGCACCCGCGGCGGGCGCGACAGGCGCGACAGGCGCGGCGGGCGCGACAGGCGCGAGGCCGTCCGCGTACGACGGGGAGGGCTTCGTGGTCCACGAGTGGGGCACGGACACGCTCGTCGTCGGCTCGGACGGCTCCCTCCAGATCGGGCTGCATCACGAGGAGGAGGACCTGCCCCCGTTCGTGGAGGATCGGATGAAGGCCGGCGCGCGGGCGGGCTCCGTCGAGGTGAAGATGGAGACGCCGGTCACCTACTTCTACTCCGATCGACCGCGCACGGTGCAGGCGCGGGTGCGCTTCCCGCGCGGCGTGTTCACCCAGTGGTTCCCACGCGTGGAGGCCATGTCCCCGAAGCTGCTCCGCGTGGGCCCGGAGAGCGCGCCGCTCATCGACCCGATCTTCGGGGGCTTCGAGTTCCAGTCGGACCGCTGCCGGGCGCTCTACGGGGAGGCCACCGGTGGGCTGCTCGACTGGGGCACGATCGAGATCCTCCCGCGGGAGGCGACCCCCAGCGCCGTGACGCGCATGCCCGCAGCGCCGCTGGACAAGACGACGTGGGGCTTCGCGCGGGACGTGGCGTCGAACGCCGTCCGCACGCCGCGGGGAGACGTCGAGCAGTTCCTCTTCTACCGTGGCCTCGGCTCGTTCGAGCCCCCGGTGAAGATCACGGCGGAGGCGGGCGGAGGCGTGAAGCTCGCGAGCTCGTTCGGCGAGGCGATGGGCGCCGTGTTCGTCATCGACGTCGCCGAGGCGGGCGGGGCGTTCCGCGAGGAGCCGGGCGTCGCGGCCCGGGGAGAGCTCGCGACGCGCGCGCCGAGCGTGAGCGCGCGTGAGCCGCTCGCGGTCTACGAGCAGAAGCTCGGGGAGCGCGTGGCCCGCGCGCTCGAGGGCGTCGGCCTCTTCCACGACGAGGCCGCGGGGATGGTGAACACCTGGAAACGCCAGTGGTTCCGGACGCCTGGCACGCGCGTCCTCTACCTGCTCCCGCAGTCGTGGACGGACCAGTCGATCCCGCTCGAGATCGTCCCGGCGCCCGATCGCTCGCGCCGTGTCATGCTCATGCGCGTGGAGCTCATCACGCCGGAGGTCGAGCAGGCAGACGTGGCGCTCGCGCGCGCGCTCGCGACCGAGCCGGCCGCGGTGAGCGCGTTCCTGCGCATGGGGCGGTTCGGGGAGCCGCGGCTCCGGCGCGCGCTGTCGCTCTTGGGGCAGCCGGCGTACGGCCAGGCCACGCTCGCGACGGTCGCGC
>CAZHGG010001228.1:0-1911 GCA_964531755.1 uncultured Polyangiaceae bacterium | reverse complement strand
GCGGGGCAGCGGCTCGAGGCCGATCTCGCGCCGCAGCGCCGCGGGCGCGTCGGTGGGCCGCCCGCGCCAGAAGGGCCGGCCGGTGAGCACGAAGTACGCGAGGAGCCCGAGGCTCCACAGGTCGGCCGCGGGGGCGACCGCGGCGCCCGTGTCGTCCTCCGGTGCGACCCACAGCGTCGCGCCCGGCGCGCTCGGCCGCGCGCCCGACTCGGCGGCGAACGTGGCCAGGCCGAGGCCGAGCACCTTCACGGTGAAGGGGATGCCCTCGCGACGGGGCGCGGCGAGGAACACGTTCTGGGGGCGCAGATCGCGGTGGACGAGCCCCGCCTCGTGCGCGGCGCTGAGGGCGTGGCACAGCTGGGTCACGATCTCGCGCGCGGTCGTGAAGGTCTCGGGGCCCCGCGCCATGCGGGACGCGAGGTCCTCGCCGCGGAGCAGCTCCATCGCGAGCCAGGGGGCGCCCGTGGCGGCGTCGACGCCTGCGTCGAGCACCTGCACCACGTGGTCGCTCTCGACGCGCGCCCCGGCGTGCGCCGCGTGTTCGAAGCGCGCGCGCGCGGCGTCGGGCTCTCCCGGCCCGAGGAGCTCGGGGTCGAGGAGCTTCAGGGCCCGCTGGCTGCCCGTGCTCTTCTGCTCGACGACGTAGGTGGAACCGCCCGAGTCTCCACCGGAGGAGAGCGCGCGCACGACGGTGAGCTCGCCCGCGAACAGCGCGCCGGCCTCGAGTCTCGGAGTTGCCATGGCCGGGATCCTTTCGCAGCGCTCCCACGCGGTCAAGGCGGCCGGTCCCCACCGGGTGGGCCGCGGAGAATCGCGCGCCCTCGTGATCGGTTCGACCGGCGGCGGCCCACGACAGGGGCATGCGAGACCACCGCCCCGCGCTCTCCCGTCGACAGGCCCTCGCGTCGCTCGTCGGCGGGCTCGGCGCCCTCACCTTTCCGGCCTGCCGCGCGGCCATCGTCCCGGGCGATCCCCTCGCGTGCGTCGCGCGCCCGGCGATGACGGAGGGGCCGTACTTCGTGGACGAGAAGCTCGACCGATCGGACATTCGGGTCGACCCGAGCAACGGCGCGGTGAGCCCCGGCGCGCTGCTCCACCTCTCGCTGCAGGTCAACACGCTCGGCAGCGCGTGCGCACCCCTGCCGGGCGCGGTCGTCGACGTGTGGCACTGCGACGCCGCGGGTAGCTACTCCGACGTGGGCGGCGCCAAGGGCAAGCGGTTCCTGCGCGGGTACCAGACCACGGACGCGGCGGGGCTCGTCACCTTCGTGACGATCGTGCCTGGCTGGTACCCTGGGCGCACCGTGCACGCGCACTTCAAGGTGCGCACGCCGAAGGGGGCGGCGTTCACGTCGCAGGTGTTCTTCGACGACGCGTTCCTCGACGGCGTGTACGCGAGCGCCCCGTACGCGTCGCGCGGCGCGCCCGACACGCGGAACGCGGACGACGGCATCTTCGACGGCGGCGGCGAGCAGCTCCTGCTCACCCCGACCCGCGAGGGCGACGCCTACGTGGCGCGCCTCGTGCTCGGGCTCGACGCGGCGTAGGGTGGATCACGCGCGGCCGAGCGCGCGCTCGCTGGCGGGCGCGGTCACGTACACGAACGGGAGAAACAGCGCGTAGTAGAGGGCGTTGGGCGCGAGGCGCAGGGCGAAGCCGGCGTCGTGGCCCGCGAGGATCAGCACGTCGGCGGCGGCCCAGAGCGCGTACTGCGCGAGCACGAACGTGGTCGCCCCGAGCGCCCAGCGGCGCGCCTCGGGCGTCGCCGCGCGCAGCCTCGCGGGCAGCACCACGAGCCGCCACGCGAGGGCGAGCGCCGCGAACATGACCTCGTACACGAGGTACTGCACGCGCTCGCTCGCGGCGACGCTGGGCACCGCGAGGCGGGCCGCGGCGGAGGCGAGCGGCACC
>CAZHGG010001227.1:0-1914 GCA_964531755.1 uncultured Polyangiaceae bacterium | reverse complement strand
AGATGGGTGCGTGCCGGCTCTACAGTCGATCGCTCGCCAAGCGCGACGCCCGCTCCAAGCGCGGTGTCTCCTCCAAGCGCAGCGTCCGCAGCTCCGGCGCGGCCCGCGATCGAGGCCGGGCCCGCGATCGAGCCCGGGTGTCGCGGCGCGGCCTTCGATCTCGATGACCTCTTCGCCCACGCGCGCTGCGCCGCCGACCCGACCGTCCCAAGGGGCGTCGCGCCGACCGGCGCCCTCAAGGTGACGCTCGAGGCCGAGGGCGGCCCGCTCGTCGCGCGGTCGGGCGCCGCGACGCCCCTGGTGGCCGTGATCACCAACGCGGGCGCCGCCGACGCGGTCGTCGACCTCTGGCTGGGCTGCGCGAAGCAGTCGGACGAGATCCACCTTCGCGCCATGAGGCCCGGGAGCCCCGACCACGCCGACAGCGAGACGGGGCCGGCGAAGGGCCAGGGCTGCGGGGTGAGCTGGGGCTGCGCGACCCGGAAGCGCCGGGCGCGCGTCGTCCTCGAGCCCGGGGGCAAGGCCAAGCTCCACCTCGTGTACGAGGCGTTCATGCGCGGCACGCACTGCGACCCCACGACACAGTCGACCCGCCCGCTGCCGCCAGGCAGCTACGAGCTCGAGCTCACGCTCCCGATCGACGAGGGCGGGCCGCTGCGGGGGCGCTCGCCGCTCACGGTGGTGCGCTGACCCATCGCGCGCCCGACTGCCTTCGGCGCGGACACGATCGGTGCTACGGGCCCTCATCGCGGCGGGATCGGAGCACTGCAACGCTCGCCCAGCGCTCACGGCTGCGTGCGCTTCGTTCCCGAAAAATTTGGCTCGACCGCGAGGCTCGGGATTTTCGACGTCGACCCCGGTCGCGGCGCGAAGCGCGCGGGGCGCGTGATCGCGAGGCGTAGTCTCTCACTCCATGGCGCTCCTCCACGTGACCGATCCGCACTTCGAGTTTCTCCCGCGCGCGAAGGTCGTGGCGTTCGGCGCGACGTGCCGCGCCGAAGCGGAGCGCGCGGGGGCGGAGGTCCTCGTCATGACGGGCGACGTCTCGACGGCCGCGCGCTGCGACGCCGACATGGGCGCGTTCCTCGAGGGCCTCGGCGACGGCGTCCTCGTCGCGGCGGTGCGCGGCAATCACGACTTCTACGGCTCGTCGCTCGCCGAGGTGCGGCGCCCGCGCGCGCCGGCCGCTGGCGCCCGCGACGCCCGCGCGCCGTTCGAGGAGACCTCGAGGGTGCTGAGGGACGGGACGCACCTCGTGTGCGTCGACGGATGGTACGACTTTCGCTGCGGGAGCGAGGCGTGCACCCGCATCGAGATGAGCGACTGGCACCTCATCGACGAGCTGCGCGGGCTGCCGCGCGACGCGCTCGTGGAGGTGTGCCGGTCGCTCGCGGTCGACTCGGTGAGGCTCGCGGCCAACGGCCTCGCGCGCGGGCTCGTCGGCCCCCGCGCCGCCGGGACGTCGCGGCGCATGGTGGTGGCGACGCACGTGCCGCCGTTCCTCGAGTGCGCGCTCGCGCCGGACGGGCGCCCGAGCGACGCCGACTGGGCGCCGATCATGGTCAACGTGGCCCTGGGCGACGCGCTGCGCGACTTCGCGGCCCAGCGCCCCGAGGTGGACCTGCTCGTGCTCTGCGGGCACACCCACACGGCCTGCGACAGGCGCGTCGCGCACAACCTGCGGGTCGTGGTGGGCCCCGCGGACTATGGGAGCGCGTTCGTGCGGGTCGTGTCGTGGTGAGGCCCTCTCCGACCGTCGGCTCGGTCGAAAGGCCGCTTCCCAAACGAGCGCGATTGGGGTGTGGTGGCGTGGTGACTCGCCCTCCCCCTCCGCTGGCTCACGCGCGCGCGCGCGCCCTCGCCCTCGGCGCGGGCGTCGCCGTCGCCGCGGCGATCGCGCTCGTGGCCTGTCGC
>CAZHGG010001226.1:0-1916 GCA_964531755.1 uncultured Polyangiaceae bacterium | reverse complement strand
ACACCGCCCGCCACGCCCGACGAGGTTTCGCGCACATAGACCCAAGTCCGCGCGCCGCGAGGCCCGACACGAACGCGATTGAAGCCCAAAAACTTCAACAGTTTCGCGACCCGTTGCGCGTGAAATCCGGCCCGATGAGCCACCTCGACCCCCAGGTGGTCGAGCACTTCATGTGACATGACCGATGTAAGGTGCTGTACGTATGTCACTACGCGCGCCTCCCACGGATCGACCTTCCGGCGCTCGTCGGTGGCCGCCTTCTGGGCCTCGACGAGGCTCGCGTCGACCGTCCACCATGGCTCTCCGGCGTCGACCCGGTGCACGGCCTCGGCGATGAGCTGGTCACGCACCTCCCGAAGCCCTTCGGCGTCGAGCTCGCCGCAGGCGATGGGGAGGAACCGGCGCGCCCCCGTCGGGTCGTCTAGGTACTCCTCGGCGTTCGTCGTGCCGATCATCACCGAGCGCCTCGGCACCGTCGTCACAAAGCGCGCGTAGGCTCGGCGGAACCTGTCGTCGCGCCGCGTGATGAACGCCTTGATGGCGTTGACCTCGGCACGAGAGAGCCCGTCGAGCTCCCCGATCTCCACGCACCACGCCCCCGCAAGCTGCTCCGCCGCTGCCTGCGTCCCCGCCGTCGCCTCCAGCTCGGCGAAGAAGCCGCCGCCCAGCACCGCCACCACCGTGCTCTTGCGCTTGCCCTGGCCGCCCTCGAGCACCGGCACCGTGTCCACCTTGCACCCCGGACGCAGCGCCCGCGCCGCGAGCGACAGGAGCAGCACCCGCCCCACCTCGCGGTGATACGGCGTGTCCTCCGCGCCGAGGTAGCGCACGGCCCACCCGTCCACCCGCGGCTCGCCGTCCCACCGCACCGCGCGTACGTGCTCGATGAGCATGTCCGTGCGCTGCTCCAGCGCGATCGCCTGCACCGCCGTCTGCGTCGTCAGCAGGCCGAAGCGCGCGGACCACGAGCGTTGCAGCCATGTGCACGCCGCGATCTCGTCCTGCTCCTCGAGCTGCCGATCGCCCTTCGCCCCGCGCACCATGTAGCGCTGAGAGAACTCGTCCCACGTCCACGTTTTCGCAGGCGGGTAGCGCGCCGAGAGCAGGAGCTGCGCGTTCGCCAGGCACGGCGACACCTTCTCCCCGTCGTAGAGCACGCCCACCACACGCTCGAGCGGCGGCCCCGCGGGCACCGGCGCGAGCTTGCGCTTGCCTGGCCGCTTGAGGTCCGTCACCGCGTCACCTGCTCGAGTAGCCCCGCCGTCGCGTTCGCCCATGCCCTGCATGCCGTCGCCTCCTCGAGCAGCGCCAGCGCGCGCCGCCGTAGCTTCTCCGCCCTCGCGTCGTGCTCGCGAATCTCTGCGGCCAGCAGGCCAGCCAGCGCGAGCATGTACGCCCGGCGTTGCCTGGCCCGCCTCACCCGCGCCTCGGCCGCCGCCTCGGCCTCCCACACCTCATCCGGCTCGCGCTCCCACGCCGCCGCCTCGGCCTCCTCGTAGGTCACGGCATCGCCTCCACCGCAGCCAACGCGTCGGCCACGCTCCGCACGACCACCACCACCGCACCCGCCGCGCGCCACGCCTCGTGACACCGCTCCTGCGCCGGCGAGAGCCGCCCCGTGGGCGTCTTGAGCTCGAGCCCGAGCCACCGCCCGCGGACGATCGCCACGAGGTCGGGCGTACCCTCGCCCAGCCCCAGCAGCGCGGGCCACGACGTGCCCACGACCACCGCGCGGGCCACGACGTTCCTCATGACGATCACGCCGGGCATGCAGCCGAGGGCGCACCGCACCTCGTCGCTGAGCCGGTCCTCTGGCCGCCGCGGCTTCAGCGCTGGCACGCCGCCCTCACGATCTCCCCGCACGCCGCGCCCGGCCTCGCCCCTGCCCACGCCGCCAGCCTGTCGACGGCGGCGAG
>CAZHGG010001225.1:0-1916 GCA_964531755.1 uncultured Polyangiaceae bacterium | reverse complement strand
TCGTGCGTCAGAACCGGGTTCTCGCGGTCGTGAACGGGTGAGAGGGCACCGGGGGGAATCATGACCACGAGGCCGGCCTGCAAGGAGGGAGGTGAAACCCTCGTAAATGGCAACTGCACTACTCCCGCGCCCGACGGGTCGCCTGCCCAGTGTGTCGGGCAGTGGGCAGCCGACAAGCACTACTACCTCCAGCAATACATCGAGGCGACTCGGGGGGTTCGGGCTGGCTATCTGGCCCCGAAGGGACGGGGAGGCGCAGCGTTCATCGATCTCTTCGCCGGCCCAGGTATCGTCCGTGTTCGAGAATCCGGCGAGCTTCGAGATGGCAGTCCGATGGTTGCGTTCCGACACGCCGAGGCTCCGTTTACCCGACTTGTCCTCTGCGACCTTGACCCTGAGAACGTGCGGGCGCTTTGCGCTCGCACGGCCTCGGAGGCCTCCCGACTCACGGTGGTCGAAGGGGACTGCAACGAGAAAATCGAGGAAGTTGCGGCAGCGATCCCCGAGCACGGGTTGAACATCGCGCTCGTGGACCCCTTCGCACTCCAGGCCCTGAAGTTCAGCACTCTGAAGCGGCTCGCGGCATTCAAGCGGATGGACCTCGTGGTCCATTTTCCGACGGCCGATAT
Organism: uncultured Polyangiaceae bacterium; assembly: GCA_964531755.1. Taxonomy (GTDB): domain Bacteria; phylum Myxococcota_A; class Polyangia; order Polyangiales; family Polyangiaceae; genus JAAFHV01. Next base: position 1,287 of record CAZHGG010001225.1, on the reverse strand, counting down.
CAAGAGGAATCTGGGCCAAAACGAGAACACCAAGCGCTGGCTCGACGAGGCGCTGGGGACGAACGAGTGGGCCACCAAGATCGCCTCGTCCACCGACGTGGCTGGGCTCATCGAGGTATTCAAGAAACAGCTCGGGAAGCTCGGGTATCACAGTCAGCACGTCCGCTCCGAGCCGATCAGGAACAACCAGAACGCGACGCTCTACTACCTCGTTTACGCGTCCAAGAGCGTCCGCGGGGACAAGATTTGGCAGAGCATTACGAAGAACAAGCCGTCCGGCCAGAAGGGGTGGGACTTCTAGTAGCTCCCCGAGGCAACTTATCGAACATTATGCCGCGCCGACGTTTCACCCGCCCAGAAATCGCCTCCTTCCAATGGGCCGTCGCCCGCGGCGAGCGCCCCTCCGACGTCGCCCGCGAGCACGGCTTCTCCGTGTCAAATTTCTCCCGGTGGTGTCACAAGTACGGAGTCCCGTACGTCCCGTACGTCCCGACCGCCGCCGACCTCCGCGGCGTGCGGGCGTGGCGCGCCGCCCCCACGCTCGCCGAGGCATGGCGCAGCTTTCACGCCTTCGTGACCGGCGGTTCCTGGTGGCCCATGGGGGGCGAGCTCCCGCCGCTCGACGTCGATCCGGCGCAAGACTGGCTGCGCCTGCACGCGAGGCCCGACGCGCGCGTCGTCTTGGTATGCGAGAAGGCGTTCGTCTCGGATCTCGCGCGCGAGTGGCGGGGTCCCCGTCGCCCGAGCGCGGCAGAGATCGCGAAGGCCGCGGTCGCGAACACCGCGTGGCCTCCATCACGCTGGGCGGCGCGCGCGCTTGAGGAGCACGCGCGCGCCTCTCGGGCTCACTTCGCATACGTGGGAGATCTCGACCCACAGGCGCTGCACTCGTTCGCCACGCTGCGCGCCGGAGGCACGGAGGGCCTCCTCGGCCAGGAGACCGCGCCCGCGATCCCCGTCCGGTGGATCGGGCTCGACAGCGAGTGGCTTGATTGGGTGTGCGCGACGGCGAACACAACCGAGGTGCCTTCGTGGATGACGCTCCCCCTCGGCTGGACCGACCGCGAGTATTGGGCGCTCGTCAAGCGCTTGGTCCCCGATGCGAGGCGCCTCCTCGGGGAGCGCGCGTCGGTCATGCTCGACTCCGGTACGAAACTCGAGATCGACGCGCTCTTCATCGGCCCCCTACGCGAAGCGGCCCTCGTGGAGCTCGCACGGCGACTCGCCTCGAGCTCCCGCGACCTCGGCGCCCTTCGCTTGTAGAATACATAGATCTGCGAGAGGTCG
>CAZHGG010001224.1:1468-1921 GCA_964531755.1 uncultured Polyangiaceae bacterium | reverse complement strand
CCGACGGCGGCGAGCTCCGCGGCCGCGGGGACGTCGGCGCGAGCGTCGCCGAGAGTGACGATCGCGCCGCGCGCGAGGCAGAGGCGCGCGGCCGCCAGCCCGCTCGCGCCGAGCCCGATCACCGTGACCCGCTTGTCTTTCAGATCGATCACGCCGCTACCTGACCTTGAGGCTCGAGAGCGCCACCAGCGCGAGCAGCACGCTGATGATCCAGAACCGAACGATGATCTTGGGCTCCGCCCACCCCTTCTTCTCGTAGTGGTGGTGGATGGGCGCCATGCGGAACACGCGCTTGCCCGTGAGCTTGAACGAGGCGACCTGCACGATCACGCTCACCGCCTCGAGGAAGAACACGCCGCCGAGCACGATGCTGAGCAGCTCGTTCTTCGTGAAGACCGCGCACATGCCCAGGCCGCCGCCCAGCGCGAGCGACCCGACGTCGCCCATGAACAC
>CAZHGG010001224.1:0-1458 GCA_964531755.1 uncultured Polyangiaceae bacterium | reverse complement strand
CGCGGGGTACGTGTTGTACCAGAGGAAGCCGATGCCCGCGCCGACCATGGCGCCGCAGTAGATCGAGAGCTCGCCGGCGCTCGCGATGCCCGGGATGTCGAGGTAGCGGGCGACCACGAGGCGCTGCGAGACGTTCGCGATGCCGAGGCTCGCCCCCGCCAGGTAGGCCCAGAGCAGGTAGGTGCCGCCGTTGATGATGACCGGCCCGATCGCGAGGCCGTCGAGGCCGTCGGTGAGGTTGACGGCGTTCGACCACGCGACCACGACGAAGATCGCGAACGCGACGTAGAGGTAGATGGGGACCGTGATGGGGTGCTTGTCGAACGCCAGGAACGGCACCGACAGCCGCGCTCGGATGGCCCACCAGTCGGCCGGGACCGCGCTCTGCTTGAGGAAGACGTACGAGAGCACGCCGCCGCCCACGAGGAACTGTCCGAGGAGCTTGAACCGCCCGGGGACGCCGCGCGTGTTCTTCATCTTGATCTTCAGGTAGTCGTCCAAGTACCCGATGACCCCGTAGCCCGCCGTCACCGCCGTGGTGGCCCACACGAACGGGTTGTGGAGATCGCACCACAAGATCGTGGGCACGAGCACGCTGAGGAGGATGAGCGAGCCGCCCATCGTGGGCGTGCCCTGCTTGACCCTGTGAGAGGCCGGGCCGTCGTCGCGCACGACCTGGCCGATCTGCTTCTTCTGCAGCTCGCGGATGAACCACGGCGCGAGGAAGAACGAGAACAACATGGCCGTCAGCGTGGACATGATGATCCGGAACGGCACGTACCGGAGCACGTTGAGCCATCCGAGCCAGTCCGCGTGGGTGCGCAGCGGGAAGAGGTACTCGTAGATCACGCGGGCTCCGGGGAGGTGCCCGGCGCGCCGAACGACCGTGCGAGCGCGGCGACGACGCGCTCCGTGGCGATGCTTCGAGACCCTTTCACGAGCACGATGTCGCTCGAAACGACCAAAGAAGTCACGAAAGTGGCGGCTTCTTCTGCGTCAATGAAGTCAAATGTAGGCACGCCCGCGGCCCGCACGAGCGCGGCCGTGCGGGAAATCAAGCCTCCGCAGGACACGAGGACGTCCACCTTCGCCTCGAGCACGCGGGCGGCCAGGGCGTCGTGCTCGGCCTCGGCGAGGGCGCCGAGCTCGCGCATCTCGCCCAGGACGGCGACCCTGCGGCGCCCCGCGCCCTGCTCCGCGAGGGTCGAGAGCGCCGCGGCCATGCTGCCGGGGTTCGCGTTGTAGGAGTCGTCGATGACCCACGCGCCGTTGCCGAGGACGTGGAGGGAGCCGCGGCCGTGGAGCTCCGCGCGCGGGACCGCGGCCTCGATGTCGGCCGCGGTCAGGGGCGCGCCGAGCGCAGCCTCGGCGGCGGCGAGGGCCGCGAGCAGGTCGCGCGCCGCGTGCTCGCCGAGCAGCGGGAAGCGCACGCGGAGCGCGGCCTCGGTCGACGCGCCC
>CAZHGG010001223.1:0-1923 GCA_964531755.1 uncultured Polyangiaceae bacterium | reverse complement strand
CGCGGACGGCCGCGGCGGCGCGTGGGCGCTGCTGGCGCTCGCGGCGTGGGGCGTGCGGCGCCGCAGGGGAGATCGGGGCAGTCGACCCCCCGCTCGGCCAAGGGGATAGGGCGTTCGGCTCACGTCCGCCCGCGCCCACCAACGGGGCGGCGAAGCCCCAGCCCAACGCCTGACCCGACCGGCTCGCACCCCCCACCACCGTGAGGTTCACCCGGTCGCGACCGGGATGGCGCCATGGTGGGGGGATGGCGCGAGCGCGGCGGCGAGGCGACGACGCGGTGGGCTCCGGGGGCCGTTGGAGGAGGAGAACCTTCCCTCGTCGTCAGCGCCTCGATCGGGCGCCCGCCGTCCGGCGATGACCGGGCGCGATGACGCTCGTGCGGCGGTCGCCGAGCGCTGTAGAAATCACCGCATGGAGCGATGGAGACCGGGACGCACCCGCGCGATGTTCGTCGGGGTTCTCACGTACGAGGACGGGGAGCACTGGCCGCAGGAGGGGCGCCGCGACCAGGCGCTGCTCGAGGCGCTGGTCGCGCGCGGGGTGCCACGCGAGAAGGTCGCGACGGTGTGGGACCAAGAGGCCACCGTCGCGCGCATCACCGAGGTGCTCCGCGCGCACCTCGAGGCGTCGGAGCCGGGGGAGTTCTTCTTCTTCTACTACGCGGGGCACGGCGACCGCGACGAGCACGGCAACGGGACCTTCTGGGTGTACGACGGCGCGCTGCCGATGTCCGAGGTGTTCCGCTGGGTCGAGCGCTCGTTTCGCGGGGAGGCGGCCTTCGTGACGGCGGACTGCTGCTGCTCGGGCAGCCTCGCGCTCGACGCGGCGATGCGCGCCGGACGGGTCGCGTGCGCGGCCCTCACCAGCTCGCTCTCCACGGTGTCCTCGACGGGCAACTGGACCTTCACCAACTGCCTCGTCGACGGATTCGAAGGGCGCCTCGCGGTCGATCGAGACGGCGACGGCGTGCTCCGCCTCGACGAGCTCGCCGCGTACACGGAGCAGCGCATGGCGAACCTCGAGGGGCAGCTCTCGACCTTCTGCGCGACCAACGGCTTCCCGGCGGACTTCGTGCTCGGTCGCGCGCGCCCGGCCGCCGATCCGCGCGTGGGCACCGTCATGGAGGCGAGCTGGGAAGACGCGTGGCTGCGCGTGGAGGTGCTCGACGTGCGAGAGGGGGAGGTCCTCGTCCACTGGCTCGGCTACGGCAGCGACGAAGACGCGTGGGTGCGCGAGGACGAGGTGCGCCCCTGGGAGCCGCCGCGCTTCGAGCCGGGCGCGCGCGTCGCCGTGCACGACGCCGAGGGCGACGCGTGGTGGCCCGCCGAGGTGCTCGCGCACCGACGCGGGATGCACCTCGTCCGCTACGACGACTACGGGCCCCACTGGGACGAGTGGGTCGCGCACGATCGCCTCCGCGCGGCGTGAGCGCAGCGTCGCTGCCGCGCGCCCGGGGCGACTCGGCCGACGTCGGCGAGGTGGACGATCTTCCCCTGGAAGCCGCCGCGCGAGGGGCTACGGCTGTCGCCGGCGGGCGAGCGCCTCGCCGAGCGGGCCGAGCGCATGGCCGCCGAGGCGCGGATGCTCGACGCGGAGGCCGCCGACCTCGGCGCGGGCACGGCGGGCACGGTGCGCCTCGCCACCACCGAGGCCCTCGCGGTGCTCCTCGTCGAGGAGGGCCTTGCTGTCGCTGCGCGAGCGGCACCGGGGCCTCGTGCTCGAGCTCCTCGGGGGCAACCGCCCGGTCGACCTCACGCGCGGCGAGGCCGAGCTCGCGCTCCGCGTCGCGCCGGTGCGGGAGGCCAACGTGCAGGTGCGGCGGCTCGCGTCGTTCCCCATCTCGCTGTTCGCGTCGGAGGCGTTCGTGAGGGCCCGCGGCGCGCCCGCCGACGACGACGGCCTCGCGGGCCACGACGCGGTGC
>CAZHGG010001222.1:0-1923 GCA_964531755.1 uncultured Polyangiaceae bacterium | reverse complement strand
GTCGCCGCCCCCGCCCGGCGATCCGCGGATCGCGCGCGCCGTGCGCGCGCTCGCCGATCCGCGCTTCGGCGCGTTCGCCGACGCGCTCGAGCGCGGCGCGGGCCGCCCATGAGACGCGCGCTCGCGGGGCTGTGCCTCCTCGCGCTCGGCCTCGCGCCGCGGCCCGCGCGCGCGCAGGGCGTCGACTGGTCGCGCGTGACGGGCGTGCGGCCCGCGGACGAAGATCCCCGCGCGCTCCCGCGCAAGAGCACGAAGCGGCGCGGCGGGCTCTTCGACGCGTCGAACACCACCGTAGGGCTGGAGCTCGACGGGGGCCCGGTGTGGTACCGCGCGCGCGGCGAGCCGCTGCGCCTCGGCACCGTCGAGCTCGGGGCGGGGCAGACCACCACGGCCTCAACCGAGCACCTCTATCTGGCCGGCTCACTGCGTAGTGTCTTTCGCGCCTTCGACTCCAAGACATACCTTTGGACGCTCGTCCAGCTTGGATACGCGAGCGGGGTCAAGGCCGGCCCGCTGGAGCTGGAGGCCCAAATAGGCTTGGGATTGCTTGGGGTTAGCGCGGCGCACGGCGAATGGAGCGTCGACATTTTCGCACCTCGCGCGGGCCTCGCGCTCGCGGCGCACATGGGCAGATTTCGTTTGGCTGTGGGCGCGCACACCGAGTACTTGTGGAGACTCTTCGGGATGGGGTACACCGCTCAGGGCCTGACGATCTCATTTCGATTCGACCTGGCTCCGGCCCTGCCGAAACTGGCAGACACCTCGGGGCGGTCGGAGAGTCCTTAAACGCCAGGCAAGTTTTCGTAAGAAGAACCTAGGGAGATTTTCGAATGAACAAGCTCGGACTTTTCGCGTGTGGCAGCATTCTCGCGGTCGTCGTCGGTTGTGGCGCCGGCTACCCGAACGGCTCGGCGTACAACGGCTCCACCATCCCGCACGGCATGGCCCGCAACGAGACCGCGGGTGCGGCCAAGACCGGCGCGAAGAACGGCGAGGCCTGCGTGTCGGGCGTCCTCGGGGTCGCGTCCTGGGGCGACGGCTCGCTCGGCGCCGCCAAGAAGGCCGCTGGCGTCACGGACGTCCACTCGGTGGAGTTCCACGGCACCAACATCCTCGGCATCTGGCAGCAGGGCTGCACGGTCGTCAACGGCAACTGAGCCGCTGCGCCGTACGGCACTTGGGGCCCGCGAGCGATCGCGGGCTCTTCTTTTTTGTCGCGCTCAGCAGCCGCAGCCGAACGAGCGCGGCGCGAGCGACGTGATGTCCCGCGAGGACGTGTCTGCGCGCGCGTCTTCGAAGTAGAGCGCGTAGCCGCCGTCGCGCGGCGCCACCGCGCCGAGCTCGGACGCGAAGCTCTCGAACACCCGCACGACCGAGAGCTCGCCGCGCGCGGAGCGCCGGAACACGGCGGAGAGCTGCGCCGAGAAGTCCCCGCAGCCCTCGCCCACGCTCGCCGAGACCCACACGAGCGTCTCTCCGCCGACGACGAGCTCGCGCACCGTCGGGGTCGCCTCGCCGTGCGTGTCCCAGGTGACGCCGAGCTTCGGGGCGGCGGGGTGCTCGCCGCCGAGCGCCACCGGGTTGGCCGCGCGGTCGCGCTCGATCGCGCGCACCTCCTCGAGCCAGTTCGTCTCGTAGTCGACCCCCACGCGGGCGTGCTGCGGCAGCGCGCGGAATGCCCGCAGCGCCTGCGACTCACGCGCGTCGCTCGGGCGCGTCGGCGTGGAGAGCGCGGGGCTCGCGTCGCCCGCCGTGGTCGCGGCGACCGCGCCGTCGCAGTCTCCCGACACGGGGCGCAGCGCCGCGACGAGCGGGTGGTCCGCCGGCTCGCCCGCCGTCCTGTCGCTCGGCTCCGTCTGCCGCCAGAGCTCGCGCGCGATCGTCTCGGGCGCCAGGCGAGGCAGCGCGCGGCCTCGGTCGTCC
>CAZHGG010001221.1:0-1927 GCA_964531755.1 uncultured Polyangiaceae bacterium | reverse complement strand
AGGATGTCGGCGGCGTCGCGCAGGTCGCGCCAGAGATCGGAGAAGGCCACGCGGGAACTGTAGCGCTGACGCGGGTCCGCCGCCGCTGAGCCGGCGCCACACGACGTCGCCATGGACGACCGCCGCGCGCATGCCTCGTCAGCGCGGGGACAAAAAAAGCGCTCGCGAGGGGAGAGGGAGCACGGCCGGCCCGTAGGAGGGGGTCGCAGACTCTCCGCACCGCCGCGCGCGGTGCTCCCCGCCCACGGAGCCAGACCATGTTCGCCTCGACTCGCTCGCGCCGCCTCGGCGCGTTGACCCTCTCGGTGCCCGCCCTCCTCGCCGTCGCCGCCTGCGGGGGCGCCCCGACCCTCCCGGCGACGGGCCCCGATCGGGCGTCGGGCCAGAGCTCCCTCATGGACAAGACGGTGGCGGGGCAGAACGCGGCTGGCTGCGACCCGAAGAGCCACGATCGCCCCTTCATCGTCGAGTGGGACGCCACCGACTCGTCGCAGTTCGAGTCGCTGGCGAGCTCGGATGTGGTGTTCGTGAAGTACGAAGGGTGCAAGCTGCAGGTGATCGACTCCTGCAAGAACGACTCGGTGAAGGGCACCTTCGGCGCCTACAAGCCCGTCACCTGGACGAGCGGCAGCATCGAGAAGATCGACATCGGCAGCGAGGTCGACCTCCACGCGAAGCTGCCGCTCGGCACCGCCACCCTCGGCGGGCGAGTGTCGGCGGGCGAGAAATTCCACATGGAGTACTTCGTCGCGGGCACCCGCAACGCCACCCGCCCCGCGGCCTACCGCGCGGATCTCGCCAAGGTGCCCGGCTGCCGCGGCGTGACCCACTTCGTCTACGCCTACGCGCTCGGCGCGTTCGCGCTCGGCAGCACGAAAAACATCAAGGGCGAGGTCACCGGCAGCGTCTGGGGCGCCGAGGCCGGCGCGGCGAAGCAGCAGACCAGCGCCGCCGAGAAGAAGGGCGGCGTGCTCGCCTCCTGCCGCGGGGAGAGCGCGAAGGAGGTCGAGACCTGCAAGGCGCCCATCCGCCTCACGCTCCGCGAGATCGAGGACGGCGAGAACCCGGACGCGGTCGCCGCGAAGGCGCCGGAGACGCCCAGCGCGGCGAACCTCGCTGGCAAGGTCGACCAGCGAATCAACCTGAACGAGAAGGCGCAGGAGCACTACGCCTCCGCGATGCGCAAGATGGACGCGGGCGACGGCCACGGGTGCATCGCCGAGCTCGACAAGTCCGACCAGGCCGATCCGCGCCCCAACATGACGTCCACGAGCCCGGCCTCGTGGGGCGCGGGGACGCGCGCGCAGTGCCTCATGTTGTCGGGGCGCTGCGCCGCCGGGAAGGCCCTCATGCGCAAGGTGCAGGAGAACCACATGTCGACCACCACCGGCCCCGAGGTGATCGACATGATGGTCGAGAGCATCGTGGAGCAGCGCTGCTCGGGCAACGACGGCACCGAGCGCGATCGCTTCGTCTACGCGGTGAAGCACCTCCAAGAGGGCACGATCACGAAGCGCGATCCGGGCTTCTGCAAGAAGCACTACGACACCGCCAAGGCGCTCTTCCCGAAGATGACGCCGCGCGACGAGCAAGACCACAAGGTCAAGGGGGCCGCGATGTCGATCCGCGAGTACGCGTCGACGTGCTTCACGAAGGCTGGCGACTGCGCGCAGGGCTGGGCCGCGTACCGGGACTCTTCGCAGAACCTCATGAAGGCGACCTACGACTACAAGGCCGAGTTCAAGCGTCGCTTCGCGACCTGCGCCAGCGCCGCGCCGTGAGCCGAGGTCGCCCCGCCGAGCCGCGGGAATCGCGGTGCGCGGCCTGGCGTACTCCCTGCGACCATGTGCCCGCGCCACACGACCGCGCCGCTCGACACCGCCCGCGCCAGGCTCGGGGCGCTCGCGCTCGCGGCGACCGCGCTGCT
>CAZHGG010001220.1:0-1929 GCA_964531755.1 uncultured Polyangiaceae bacterium | reverse complement strand
CGTCCTCGTGGTCGCCCTCGCGCTGCCGCTCTTTCGCGCGCTCACGCTGCTCTAGGGAACGGGGCGCTCGGCCTCGCAGGGCGCGGAAAAATCGCCCCCGACCGCATCCTCCGCGCCCCGTCGCGCGTGGTGGGAGCATGACCCCCTCCAGCACCGCCCCCGCCGCCGCCTCCACGATCGCCTCCACGTTTCGCATGGAGTGCGCCGTGCAATGCGCCATCCACGCGAGCCCGGCGGCCGTGTGGCGCCTCCTCACCGACGCGGCGGGCTTCCCGGCGTGGAACTCGACCGTCACGTCGATCGTGGGCGACATCGCGCTCGGGGCGAAGCTCACGCTCCGCGTGCCGGCGTCGGAGCGCGCGTTCACGCCGAAGGTGACGGCCCTCGAGCCGGAGGCGCGCATGGTGTGGAGCGACGGCATGGCGCCCATGTTCAAGGGCGAGCGCACGTTCACGCTCGCGGCCCGCGAGGACGGCGGCACCGACTTCACCATGACCGAGGTGTTCGCCGGGCTCATGCTGCCCATGATCAAGGGCTCGCTGCCCGACTTCGGGCCCATCTTCGAGCAGTACGCGGCCGACCTGAAGAAGGCCGCCGAGCGCGGGGTGGCTTCGTGAAGCTCGTCGCCGTCCGCTACCGGCTGAAGGCCGAGCGCGCCGCGGAGCACGAGGCGCTGCTCGCGCGGGTGTTCGAGGAGCTCGCGGCGGCGCGGCCGCCGGGGCTCCGGTACCGCGCGCTCCGGCTCGCCGACGGCGTGAGCTTCGTGCACCTGGCGGAGCACGCGGACGGGGCGAACCCGCTCACGGCGCTCCCCGCCTTCAAAGCCTTCGTGGCGAACATCCGCGAGCGCTGCGAGGAGCCGCCCATCGCCGCGGACGCGGCCGAGCTCGGCGCGTACGTCGGCGAGTGAGCGCCAGGGCGCGAGGGGTGTCGCGCTCGGAGATGCGTTCGGAGATGGTACCGTGCGCGCATGACGATGGCGCCGCCCCAGCTCGCCGAAGCGCGCGAGCAGTTCCTCTCGCTCGTCGACACGCTCCGCCCGGAGCTGCACCGGTACACGGCGCGCCTCACGGGCTCGGTGATCGAGGGCGAGGACATCGTGCAGGACACCCTCGCCAAGGCGTTCTACGCGCTCAGCCTCTCGCCCGACGTGCCGCCGCTCCGGCCATGGCTCTTCAAGATCGCCCACAACGCGGCGATCGATCACCTGCGCGCCCACGGGCAGAGCCGCACCGAGCTGCGCGCGGAGTTCGACGACGTGGCGGGGTACGAGGAGGCCGCGGATCCGACCGTGGTGCGCGCCGCGCTCGCGCGCTTCTTCGCGCTCCCGCTCACGCAGCGGGCCGCCGTCATCCTGAAAGACGTCCTCGGCCACTCCCTCGAGGAGACCGCCGAGACCATGGGGACCACAGTCATGGCCGTCAAAGCCCTCCTCGTCCGCGGCCGGTCCACGCTGCGGCAGGCCGCCCCGGAGGCGACCGCCCCCGACGCCGAGGCGCGCGCCCAGCTCGAGCGCTATGCGTCGGCCTTCAACGCGCGCGACTGGGACGGCGTGCGCGCCCTGGTAGGGGAGGACTGCCGCCTCGACCTCGTGTCGAAGTCGCAGCGCCGCGGAAAGGCCGTGGGCATGTACTTCGGGCGCTACGCGGAGGCCGGGGTCACGCTGCGCCCCGCGCGCCTCGAGGGGCGGCTCGTGCTCGCCGCGCTGCCGCCTGGCGCCACGGCACCCGCGTACGTCATCCTCCTCGACTGGGAGGACGGCCACGTCACGTCCATTCGCGACTTCCGCTACGTGACGTACATCCTCGCCGACGCCGCGCTCGAGCTGCTTTGAGGCGGGCTGGCGCGCCTACTTGGGCAGCCACACCCGCGAGGTGAGCGGGTCGAACACCACCGCGAACGCGTCGACCAGGAACGAGGCGCCGAGCT
>CAZHGG010001219.1:0-1929 GCA_964531755.1 uncultured Polyangiaceae bacterium | reverse complement strand
CCGCCGGTCATCAAGTAGCGCAGCGCGGCTCGTGCGCGACCCAGGCGCGTGCGCTAGGCTGAGCGCGCGTCTCCGGACGCCCCTTGACCTCTCGTCCACGCCAGGTGCCCCCTTGATCCGACCCCGGCTGCTCGCCGCCTCGCTCGTGTCGCTCGTGTCGCTGGTCGCGTGCGGCGACGCGGCCACCGATCCCACCCCGCCCCCAAGCGGAGAGCTCCTCCCGGACGGCGCGCCCGTGGACCCGCCCACCCCCGACGGCGGCGCGCTCTCCGACGGCGCGGCTTCGTCCCCGGACGCCACCGTCGACGACGCGCGCGTGCCGCCTGGCTCGTGCGGCACGCCGAGCCCCAAGACCGGCTTCCAGGCGAGCCTCTCGGTGCGGGTCGGCAGCGCCACGCGCACCTACGCGCTCTCGGTGCCCGCGGGCTACGACGGCACGCGCCTCTACCCACTCGTGGTGGGCTTCCACGGCGACGGCGGCAACGGCGCGGGCTACCGCTCGTCGTTCGCGATCGAGTCGGAGCCGGGCGCAGCCGACGGCGCCATCTTCGCGTGGCCCAACGGCACGAACAACAACAACGGCCACTCGTTCGACCAAGACCACAGCCCGCCCACGCCGAACGCCGACGTCGCCTTCTTCGACGCGATGACCGCGGCGATCAAGACCACCTACTGCGTCGACACGAAGCGCGTGTACGCGCACGGCATGAGCGGCGGCGCCTACTTCGCAAACCAGCTCGGTCGCTGGCGCGGCGAGGTGCTCCGCGGCGTCGCGCCGCAGTCCGGCGGCGGCCCCTTCGGCAACGGCGCGGGCGACTTCGATCCGCAGACCGGCAGCCTCAAGCTCGGCGTGCCCGTCGCGGCGTTCATCGTGCACGGCTCCAGCGACACGGCCGTGAGCCTGACCGAGGGCCAGAAGAGCCTCGCCTACTGGCGCCTCGCCAACAAGTCCGCGGCCGGCCAGACCGCCACGAAGCCGAGCCCCTGCCAGCGCCAGAACGGCGGCACGAAGCCCGTGGTCTTCTGCGCGATCCCGGGCATGGGGCACACCATCTGGACCGGCGCGCCCGCCGCTATTTGGCAGTTCTTCCAGGAGAACTGATCCCCTCGGCGCGCGCACCCTCGCTATGCTCGGGGGATGACCGCGCCCGTGCCCGCCGCTGAGTTCTCTCGTCGCCACGTCGCCGCGCTCGGCCGGGAGGTCGGGCGCCTCGGGCTCGCCACCAACTTCGGCCTGCCCGAGCGCGCGGTGAGCCTCGCCCTCGAGCGCGGCGTCGACTACTTCTTCTGGACCACGTTCCGGAGCGGCCCCTCCACGCGCGCGCTCCGCGCGACCTTCCCCCAGCGCCGCGAGAAGGTGGTGCTCGCGGCGGGCACCACGGTGGGCTGGTTCGCCGGCACGCTGCGCGGCACGGTCGAGCGTACGCTCCGCACGCTCGGCACCGAGTACCTCGACGTGTTCCAGCTCAACTGGCTCGGCGTCGCGTCGAGCTACAGCGAGGCGCACCTGGCCGAGCTCGCGAAGCTGCGCGACGAGGGCAAGCTCCGCAAGGTGGGGATATCCATCCACGACCGCGTGCGCGCGGGCCGCCTCGCCGAGGACTCCCCGCTCGACCTCTTCATGATTCGCTACAACGCCGCGCACCCGGGCGCCGAGCGCGACATCTTTCCCCATTTGGAGCGGCGCAAGCCCGCGGTCGTGGCCTATACGGCGACGGCCTGGCGGAGGCTCCTGCGGAAGCCGAGCGGCTGGGACGGGGAGCCCGCCACCGCGGGCGACTGTTACCGCTTCTGCCTCTCGAGCCCCCACGTCGACGTGGTGCTCTCGGGCCCCAAGACCGAAGAGGAGCTCGTGGCCAACCTCGACGCCGTCGCCCGTGGCCCGCTGACCCCCGAGGAGGACACCCGCCTCCGCGCGTTCGGCCAAGC
>CAZHGG010001218.1:0-1929 GCA_964531755.1 uncultured Polyangiaceae bacterium | reverse complement strand
GGTTCTGCTTGTGGTGCTCGAGCATCCACTGCGCCATGATCGAGCCGCCGCGCGACACGATGCCCGTGATGCGATCTTTCACGAGCGGCAGGTGCTCGACCAGCACGCCCGCGTGGATCGTGAAGTAGTCGACCCCCTGCTGGGCCTGGTGCTCGAGCATGTCGATGAGGTCGGCCGCCGAGAGCTCCTTCACGCTCTTTCGGTGCTGGAGGGCCTGGTAGATCGGCACCGTGCCCAGAGGCACGATCGACTCGGCCACCAGCGCGCGGCGGATGCCGTCGATGTCGCCGCCGGTCGACAGGTCCATGACCGTGTCGGCCCCGTATTTCATGCAGATCGAGAGCTTGCGGAGCTCGCCCTCCGCATTTCCGGTGACGGCGCTGTTGCCGATGTTCGCGTTCACCTTGCAGGAGAGCGCGATGCCGATGCCCATGGGCTCGAGGCGAACGTGCCGGATGTTCGCGGGGATGACGAGCCGCCCGCGCGCGACCTCGGCCCGGACGAGCTCCGGGAGCACGCGCTCGCGCGTCGCCACGTGGTGCATCTCCTCGGTGACGATGCCCTTTCGGGCGAAGTGCATCTGAGTGACGTTCGGCTGACCTTCGCGGGGGGCGACCCAGGTGGCTCTCATGCGCCCAGGTCTTAGGCTGGAGCGACGCGCGGAGCAAGGCCGACCGTCGGCGCTCGCGGGGGTTGGAGGGGAGCGCCGCGGCCCCTATCATCGAGGGATGACCGCCCAGGCGACCGCGACTCCGACCGCGGCCTACCGCACTGGCGACGTCCCACGGCTCTGCTTTCCGCTGGGCGCGCGGCCGGGCCCGGGGGTCGCGCGCCGGCGCGTGGTGCCCGCCTACGCCGCGTGCTCGCTCGCGCTGGTGGGTGTCCTCGGGGGCCTCGCGTGGTGCACGCCGGACCCGATCTTCGCGCGCGTCCTGAGCTCGCCCCTTTTTAGTGCAGTCTACACCTTTTCGGTCCTCGGCCTCGTCGGGCTGACGACGCTCACGTTCCTCCGGCTCACGCTCGTCCAGAGCGAGGACGGGGGCCCGCGCCTCTCGCTCGAGGCCGAGCGCCTCCGCATCGCGCGCCCCGAGGGCGTCCTCTCGGCGCCCGCGGGGCGGGTGTCGGCGCGCGCGGTGGCGCTCACCCACGAGGAGCGCGTCCGCAGCGGCCTGGAGCTCCGCTTCCCGGAGGGCGAGGTCGTGCGGATCGTGCTCGCCGACGAGGGCGAGCGCGTCGAGCTCGACGAGCCCTGGGACTTCACCCTGCGCGAGGACGATCTCCTCGAGCTCCGCCAGCGACTCGTACGACGCTGACGTGCCGAGCTCGCCGCAAGCGCAGAGGCCACCGTCCGCCCCGGAGGCGCCGCGCGGCGTCGCCACGCGCCGCGCGACGCAGGCCGTCAAGCTCCTCGGCGCGCTCCTCGGGCTCGGCCTCAGCGCGTGGACGGTCTGGCGCCTCGGCCCCGAGGAGCTCGCGCGCGCCCTCGCCCCCGCGGCGGCGGCGCTGCCCCTCTGCCTCGCCTGCGAGCTCGCGAAGATCGGGTGCGAGACGCTCGCCACGCGGCGGGCGCTCGGGCCGACGGGCGCGCGCGTGCCCCTGCGCCGCCTCTACCTCATCCACGTCGTCACCTACGGGGTCGGCCAGGTCTTCCCGCTGCCACGCCCGGCCGCAGAGGCCACGAAGGCCGCGCTGCTCTACCCCTACGGCGTGCCCCCGGCCGCCGCGGCCGCGTCGGGCGCGGCCCTGCAGACGGCGACGTTCGGGTCGGTCGGCGGGCTCAGCCTCGTGTGCGCCGCGTTCGTGCGCGTGAGCGGCGAGGTGCCCCTGCGGGCGCTGCTCGTCGGCAACGGCGTGGGCCTCATCGCCCTCGGCGTGGGGCTGCGCGCGCTCGTGCGCTCGGCGCGGGTCATCGGCTGGCTCGGGCGTCGG
>CAZHGG010001217.1:1101-1932 GCA_964531755.1 uncultured Polyangiaceae bacterium | reverse complement strand
CGGCCTTGCGGGCGAGCTCGATCGCGGAGATCGACTCGGTGGTGAGCGACTGCTTGCCGCCGAAGGCTCCGCCGACGTGCTCGCAGCGCACCTCGACGTCCTCGGGGCGGAGGTCGAAGTGCTCCGCGGCCTCCTGGGCCATCGACCAGCACGACTGGGTCGAGACGTAGAGGATCAGGCGCTTGGGGGACTCCCAGTGGGCGACACACGCGTGAGGCTCGAAGGCCGTGTGGCTCTGGCCCTGCGTGGTCCAGGTGGCCGACGCCACGCGCTCGGGGGACTCCTTGCGGGCCTGGGCGAGCGCGCGGAGGGCCCGGTCCCCGTGTCGTGAGGCGATGTCGACCCGCGACTGACGCACGTTGCCCTCCCACTTCGCGGGCATCGGCGGCATCTCCGCGGCCGTGGGCGCCTTCTTCTCCCGCTCGGGAAACACCTCGGGGGCCCCCTCCCGACGCGCCGCGTGGGGGTCGATCACGCAGGGCTCCACCGCGTACTCGACCACCACCCGCCGCAATGCCTCCTCCGCGGCGTGCCGGCTCGTCGCGGCCACCGCCGCCACCGGGGCGCCGACGTAACGGACCCGTTTCCGCGCGTCGAGCAGCGTGACCGCGGCCTTCACCCCGGGCGCGGCGAGGGCCGGCGCGAGGTCGACGCGAAGCACCCGCGCGCTCGCGTGGGGCGAGCGGAGCACGGCGCCGACGAGCTGCCCCGGGAGCCGCACGTCGGCCGTGTACACGGCCTTCCCGGTGACCTTCAGCGCCGCCTCCACGCGCGGCGAGGTGAGGGGCGCGTCGCCGTCGGGGTCACTCGAGCCGCTCCCGTCGAGCGTGA
>CAZHGG010001217.1:0-1091 GCA_964531755.1 uncultured Polyangiaceae bacterium | reverse complement strand
CGTCGCCGTCGAAGCGCCCTTCACACGCGTCCTGGATGGCCGAATAGATGCCGTAGTACGCGCCGCAGCGGCAGAGGTGCCCGGCCATCGCCGCCGCGACCTCCTCGCGCGACGGCCGCCTCACTCCGTGCTCCGCGCGCCACGCCCGATAGAACGCCACCGCCTCGTTGATGAAGCCCGGCGTGCAGAAGCCGCACTGGAGGCCGTCGTTCGCCATGAAGGCACGTTGCACGGGGTGGAGCCCCGCCGCGCCATGGGCCTCGACGGTCTCCACGCGCCGCCCCGCCAGGGACGAGGCGGGGAGGAGGCACGAGGTCATGGGGACGCCGTCCACCAGGACGGTGCACGCCCCGCAGACGCCCCCCCCGCAGACCAGCTTGGTCCCCGTGAGGCCCGCGCGCTCGCGGAGGACCTCCACCGCGGCCTCCTCCGCGCCAACCTCGAGGCGCCGCGGCACCCCGTTGAGGATCACGTCGATTTCTTCCGTGCGGTCCGGTCCCATCGGGCGCTCCATCCCAGCGCGCATCGGTGCTCTCGACGATCACCTCGTGCGCCCAGGTGGTAGACCGGGTATCACGCGCGCGGCGCACCACCGCAATCGCAACGCGCCAAAGCACATTCCGATCGCGCCAGGTGCGCCGACGCCGCGCTCTGTTCTATGCGTGGCGGTTGGCCTCGGCGCGGATCTGGTGCGCCTCGGTCTTCAGGAAGTCCGCGGGCTCCTCGGCGCGGAGCGTCCGCGTGTCGACGCCGAGCGCCGCCATCTGGTGGAGGACGTTGGCGCAGTCGGCGAAGTAGTCCGCGTACGCGAGGTCGCCGCGGACGCGCCCCGCGAGGGCCGGGACGAGCTCCTCGGCGATCACCCGCGCCCGCTCGTCGGCCGTTAGGGCGGGTTGGTCGCCGGGGCTCGCGCCGCTCGGCGACCGCGCCTGGCGGTGGAGCCCGCCGAGGATCGTCGTCCCGCTCGCCGCGAGGTCGGCCAGCATCGCCGCGCAGGCCCGCTGGCACACGGCCGTGTCGTCGAGCTTCGTGTCCTCGCGCGTGAGCTTCGGCGCCGGGCGGATCGCGCGGCCGAGGTGGTCGATCGCGCG
>CAZHGG010001216.1:0-1934 GCA_964531755.1 uncultured Polyangiaceae bacterium | reverse complement strand
CGCGCTCGAGACCCACCCCGACCGCGGCGGCGACGCGGAGGCGTTCCGCGAGGTGCAGCGGGCGTACGAGGTGGCGAGCGCACGGAGGGCGAAGGCCGCGCGGCGGCCGAAGCGCCGCACGGAGCGCGGGTGAGGGGCCGCGCGCCTCCGCGCCGACCTGCGGCGTGGCGCGCCCGGGCTTCTCGGGGAGTCGGGCGCGCCGAAGGTGTGCCGTCGGCGCGATTCCCACGTACCGTCGTCGAGAGCACATGAGCGGCCGGCGCGATCCCCACGATGCGAGCGAGCGAGAGCTGCCTCGAGGCACGCGCTTGCTCGACCGCTACGTGATCCTCGATCGGTACGACGGCGGCGGGATGGCCACGATCTACCGCGCCGAGGACGAGCGGCTCGCGCGGATAGTCGTGGCGAAGGTGCTGCGAACGACGCTCGTCGAGGGCTCCGGGAGCACGAGCGGGCGCGCCCTCTACCATGCAACTTACACACATTTCCTCGAAGAGGCGCGGGCCCTCTCGAAGCTCCAGCACCCAAGCACCCTGCGGATCTACGACTTCGGCTACGTGGGGGACGCCTCGACCCCGCCCGAGGAGCGCTCGCCCTTCCACATCTCGGAGTTTCTCTCCGGTGGGAACCTGGAGCAGCAGGTGCGGGCGGAGGGCCCCCTCACGCCCCTGGCCGCGGCCGACGTGCTGGAGGCGGTCGCCGGCGCGCTGGGCGAGGCGCACGCGTACGGGATCGTGCACCGCGACGTGAAGCCGTCGAACATCCTCTTCGCGGAGGTGGGCACGAAGCGCTACCCGAAGATCGCCGACTTCGGCATCGCGCGGACGCCCGTGCGCGCCGGCGCGGCCCCAGGCGCGGCGCCCACGCCGCTCACGCTGTGCTCTCCACGCTGGGCGGCGCCGGAGCAGCTCTCGAGCGGCGTCGAGAGCGCCACGACCGACGTGTACTCGCTGGGCCTGGTCGCCCACTTCATGCTCGCCGGCCGACCCGCGTTCGACTCGCCGCGCATCCGCGAGACGTACCTGCCGCGCATCTACGACGACGACTTCGCGACCCGCGCGATCCGCGCGAGCGGCTTGCCCACGGCGCTCGAGGACGTCATCCTCGCGTGTCTGCGCGTGAGCCCCGCGCAGCGCTTTCACTCGCCCGCCGCGTTCGCTGCGGCGTTTCGCGCGGCGGCCGCGCCGTCGGAGGCCGGACCGCCGCCCCCGAGCGCGGTCGGCGCGCCCCGCGAGCCTCGACCGAGCGCCGACGCAGGGCCCGCGAGCACGCGGGGCGCCGGGCCTGTGACCATGAGCCTCGTGGCCGAGATCGCCGACCTCGCCTTCGCCGCCGGCGGCGCCGAGACCCGCGTGCGGCTCTCGTTCCAGCCGACCTCGGTCCGGGTGAACGTGCGGAGCCTCTCGGGGTTCGTGGTCCGCGACGACGCGCGCCCGTCCACCGCGGTGCTGCTCGACCGCGACGCCACCCTCACGTTCGTGACCTCGAGCCAGGCGGTGCGCCTCGTCGCCCGCCTGGCGTTCGGCGAGCGCACGGCCGAGGGCACGGTCTTTCTCGTCGAGGAAGAGCCCGTTCTGATACCTTTCTCCACCGCGAGGCAGGCGGTGGCGCTCTACGTCACGCGCGCCGCGGGACACGCCCCGCAGGTGGTCATCGTCGGGCGAGCCTAGCGACGGAGCCCGGCGAGCGAGCGAGCAGGAGCAGTCGTGGAGGGGAAGGAGGACGGAGAAGAGCTGTTCGACTGGGACCTCGAGCCCGACGACGACGTCATGGCCACCCAGACGCTGAACACGCGGGACGACTTCACCGGCCCGTCCGCCCCCACAGATCCCATGGGCAAGAGCCCGTCGCGGGGGGCGATGCCCGCGAGCGCGCCCGAGCCGCCGCGACCGCCCCGCCCTCCCTCGCGCCCCACGCCCCCGCTGCCGCCGGCG
>CAZHGG010001215.1:0-1936 GCA_964531755.1 uncultured Polyangiaceae bacterium | reverse complement strand
CGCGGAGCTCGCGACGCTCGTGCCCGCGCCGCGGCGCGGCCTTCGCGGCGCCCACGACGAGCTCGCGGGCGTCGACCCGCTGGAGCGCCGCCGCGGGCAGCAGCGGCAGCGGCTTCTTCGCGGGGCGCTCGACGCTGGGCCGCTTGTCGTCGTGCTTCGTCGCGTGGCTCGCGCGGCGGCCCTGACCCTCGTCGGCGGAGGGCCGCTCGACGTGCCGGGAGGACACCTTGCTGACGAGCACGCCGCGCGTGACGCTGGGCTCGTGGTGTCCCACGTCGGCGTGGCCGCGCGTCTGGGCCCGCGCGTGGCGCGGCTTCGCGGTGGGCTTGGGCGCCGCCGCCGCGTGGGCCGGCTCGGACTTGGCGGCGGGGTGGCGACTCGACCGCGTGTGGGCCGACGGGCTCGCCGAGGCCGAGAGCGGAACGAGGAGAGCGAACGCAACGAGAGAGGCGAGACGCTTCATGATTCACCCTCCATTAGGGCGGTGCACCGGACTGGCGCGATGTCGGCCGTTATCCCACACCGACTCACCCGGTCCCAAGAAAGCGGCGTCGATTGTTGGTTCCTCCTTCTCGCGTGGCCGAAGACCGGCGAGAACCACCGGCGCCATGGAGAAGTCCGCCTTCGAAGCCCGCCTGCGCGACCTGCTCGCGTCGTTCCGCACCGCCACGGCGAACACGGGCTGCCTCGCCTGCACCTCGTGCGAGTCGTGTGTAGACTGCACCTTTTGCGTGCGGTGCACGAAGACCACGCGCTCGAACTACTGCGAGGACTGCCACGGCTGCACCGAGTCGTCGCACTGCACGGGCAGCCGCGAGCTGCACGGGTGCACCCACTGCCGCGACTCCGAGCGCTGCCGCGCGTCGGCCTACCTCGTGCGCTCGTTCGACTGCAGCGGCTGCACGTACTGCTATGGCTGCGTGGGGCTCACGCGGAAGGATTTCCACATCTTGAACGAGCCGTACGATCGGGCGAGCTACTTCGAGCTCGTCAAGCGCCTCGAGCAGGGCGCGACGAGGCGCTGACGTGCGCGCGGTCGTGCAGCGCGTGGGGTCGGCGAGCGTCGCGGTCGCGGGCGAGGTGATAGGCGCCGTGGGCCCGGGCCTCCTCGTGTACCTCGGCTGCGGCAAGGGCGATGTCGCGGCCGACGCCGCGTGGATGCTCGACAAGATCGTCGGGCTCCGCGTGTTCGAGAACGAGGCCGGCAAGCTCGATCGCGCCCTCCTCGACGTGGGCGGCGGGCTCTTGGTCGTGAGCCAGTTCACGCTCTACGGAGATCTCCGAAAAGGGCGGCGCCCGAGCTTCGAGGCGGCGATGCCGCCGGACGAGGCGGCCCGGCTCTACGAGGCGTTCGTGGCCCTCGCGCACGAGCGCTACCCTGCCCTCACCGTGGCGACGGGGCGCTTCCGGGCCGACATGCGCGTCACCTCGGTGAACGAGGGCCCCGTGACGCTCTGGCTCGAGAGCCCAAAACGTGCGGAGATGACGACGTGAACGACGAGGCGCGCGACCCCAACGGCGATGCCCCCCCCGCCGAGGCGCTCGGCGAGGCCCGCCACGACGACGGCGGCGAGGCCCGCGACGCGCGCGCGGCGGAGGCGACGAGCGAGCCCCGCGTGGCCGCGGCGCCGGCCGAGGGCGCGGCGGCCGCGGACGCGGGCAGCGCCGAGGCGCTCTTCGAGGCGCTCTGGGCGAAGGTGCTCGCCTCCTGGGACGACGACAAGCCGCACGCCGCCATCTTGGAGTACGCGCTGCGCACCGAGCGCTTGCCCGACCTCGCGGGCCGCTACCGCGCCCAGAAGGACGTCGAGGGACGCGAGGCGCGGGCGCAGAAGCGCCTCGACGCCATCGTGACGGCCGCCACGCAGCTGCTCTTCGCTCAGCGCGCTCCGAGGCGCGACAAGGCGCCGTGGCAGCTCACCGTGGGCGTGGGGCT
>CAZHGG010001214.1:0-1940 GCA_964531755.1 uncultured Polyangiaceae bacterium | reverse complement strand
GAGAGGCGGCGCCCGCGTCGAGCGAGGCCCGCGAGGCCGCCCTGGGTCAGGCCCTGCTGGCCGCGTTCCCCGACCGCGTCGCGAAGCGCCACGGCGCCACGCGACGGCTCGCCCTCGCCGGCGGCGTGAACGCCACGCTCGACGAGCGGAGCGTCGTGCGCGACGCGCCCTTCCTCGTCGCCCTCGACGCCGACGAGAGCCGCGGCGTGGTCGTGCGGCTCGCGTGCGCGGTCGATCCGCTGTGGCTCCTCGACGTCGCCGACGCGTCCGGCGGCGAGGTCACCGAGTCGCGCGTCGTGACGTTCAACGCGGAGCTCGAGCGGGTCGAGGCCCGCAGCCGCCTCGCGTTCGACGGCGTCCCCTTCGACGAGACCCTGGACCGACTCCCCTCTGGGGTCGACGTCTCCGCGTGCCTCGCCGAGGCGGCGTGGAGCGCGGGGCTGGGCCGCTTCTCCCGCGACGGGGCGCTCGAGCGCTTCCTCGCCCGCGCCCGCTACGCCCACGCGCACGGGAGGCCCGTGCGAGCCCTCGACGACGCCGCGCTACGCGAGCTGCTCACCCGCGCCTGCGACGGCCTCCGAAGCTTCGCCGAGCTCGACGCCCTGAACCTCACGGCGTGGATCATGACGGAGACCGAGGGAGCCCAGGCGCTGGAGTCGCATGCGCCGTCACACCTCACCCTCCCCAGCGGGCGACGTGTGACCGTGAACTACGAGGAGGGGAAGCCGCCGTGGATCGAGTCGTACCTGCAAGACTTCTTCGGGCTCGCGCGCTCGCCGACCGCGTGCGGCGAGGAGCTGGTGCTCCACCTGCTCGCGCCGAACCGTCGCGCCGTCCAAATCACTCGTGATCTCAACGGTTTCTGGACGAAACACTACCCCAACCTGCGCCGCGAGCTCGGGCGCCGCTACCCCAAGCACGCGTGGCCCGAGGACACCTCCTGCCCCGTGCCCATGCGCCGCAGGTAGCGGACCTCGCGCGAGGCGCGCCTTGGGCGCGGGGGCTCGAGCCGACTAGCAGCCCCCGGGGTAATACGGGCGCCCTTGCGAGGCGGCCGCGCACACGGTGGTGCACGTCGGCGCGGTGTTGCACGCGCGCACCGTGGCCGGGGCGCTCGGGCAGGACGACGGCCACCGCCAGCAGACCCCCTCCGCGCTGCCGCAACCCAGGAAGTCCTTCACCGGCGCGTTGCACTCGGCGCCGCCGCTGCACCCCGAGCGCGAGGTGCAGGCGGTCGCCTCGCCCTTGGCGCACGCGCCGACGTGGCGCACGGCGCCCTTGGGGCTCGTTCCCGGGGCGTACGTGACCCCGTCGCACCCGCAGTGGGGCTCGTCGCCCGCGCTGGCCTGCGCCACGCACGTGCCGTCGCCGCGGCAGGCCGGCACCTCGCACACGAAGCCATCCTGGCAGTCCTTCGACGAGGAGCACGGCGAGTCCGGCGTCGGAGGCGGGGCGGCGTCGTCCTCCGGCGAGCCGCTCGGCGCGCTCGTCGGCGAGCCGGTCGGCGCAGGGTTCGTGGGGAAGCCGCCGTCCCCCACCGCGGACGAGGACGTGTCGAAGAACTCCACCTTCTTCGCCCCGCCGCAGGCGGCGAGCGCCGCGAGCAGCGCGGAGGGCAGGAGACGGGACCAACTTGCGGGGGAGCTCACCCGTACAGTGTACGGCACGGCGTCGCCTCCCACCACCTGCGACCGCGCCCCGCGAGGGGCGATCAGCGCTTGGGCTTCTTCTTCTTCGCGCCGGCGTCGACGACCACCGGGGCGCCCACGACAGCCACGGGCGGCGGCGCGACCGTGGCGGCGGGAGCGACCGTGACCTCGGGCGCGGCTGGGGGCGGGACGGACTCGACGACCTGCTCGGGCACCTCGGGCGCGGCGGCCGCGCGCGCGCGCGCCAGCAGCAGAACGAAGATGATCCCCAGGAGGGCCACCACCCTGAGC
>CAZHGG010001213.1:0-1942 GCA_964531755.1 uncultured Polyangiaceae bacterium | reverse complement strand
TTGCGCGGCGGGCGCGGGCGGCGCGAGCTGCGGCAGCCTCGCGGTGGAGGGCTCGGGCGCGAACAGCGGCTGCGAGCGGCGAAGCATCACGGCCTTGATCTGCGGATCGCTCGCGAGGGCCTGCTCGACGGCGCCCGGCAGGGCGTCCGCGTCGAGGCCCGCCAGATCGGAGCTCGCGCTCTCGAGCGCGATGCGGCCGAGCGAGCGCGCCGCGCTCGGCACCTTCAAGTGGGCGATCGAGTGCGCCTCGATCGCGGCCACGACCTCGGCCCGGTAGCGGAGGCGATCCCCGCCGATCTCCTCGACCCAGGCGCCCACGTCGCGCGCCGGCGCCGGCGGCAGCGCGCCCTCGAGCAGCACCGCGAGCTCGCGCGCCGACGCCCAGCGGTCGCGCACGTCGCGGGAGAGCGCCTTCATGAGTATCATGTCGAGATCACTTGGGATCCCATCGGCGAACGTGCTCGGCACCTCCACGGGATCGGCCATCACCTTCACGATGAGGGCCGAGAGGTTGTCGGCCTTGAAGAGGCGCCGTCCGGTGAGCGCCTCCCACAGCACGACGGCCGCGGCGTACACGTCGGTGCGCCGATCGACGCCCTCGTGCGCGAGCTGCTCGGGCGCCATGTAGCCCACCTTGCCCTTGATCTGGTCGGGCGCCTCGTCGACGAGGTGGGTGGCGGTGGCGACGCCGAAGTCGAGCACGCGCGCGAGGCCGTCGACGCCGACCATCACGTTCTGCGGCGAGACGTCGCGGTGCACGAGGCCGAGCGGCGCGCCGGTCTCGCTCTTCGCCTCGTGGGCCGCGTGCAGCCCCTCGAGCAGGCCGCACGCGATGCTCACGGCGACGCGCGGGGGGATCGTCGCGCCCCGCTCGCGCGCCTTGCGCACGAGCCGCGAGAGCGAGTCGCCCGCCACGTACTCCATGACGTGGAAGAGCTCGCCGGGCGAACCCGGCAGCGACACGACGTCGTGGGTCGCGACCACGTTCGGGTGGCGAATGCGCGACGCGAGGCGACCCTCGGCGAGGAACATGCGGACGAAGGTGGGATCCACCGCCAGCTCCGGCAGGAGGCACTTGATGGCGACCACCCGCGGAACGCTCTGCGCGCCGAGAACGCGCCCGTAGTGCACGCGCGCCATCCCGCCCGCCGCGATCTCCCCGTAGAGCGCGTAGCGATCGAGCGTGCGTCGATAGGCGGTGTCGGGGAGCTCTTCCACGCGCCGTGGGAATAGCAGAGTTGCGCGGCGCCGTGCCGCGCGGGCGCCGGAGCGGAGTGAAGTCAACGACTTGCGTCGCTGCCTAGAACGCGTAGCCCACCCAGGCCGACACGACGGGCGTGAACACGTACGAGCGGTAGGTGTCGTTCAGGTAGGTCTCGCCCGCCTTCGCGAAGGCCTCGGTGAGGCGCGGCGCGCGCGGCGTGAAGTCGGGCGTGATGCTCGTCGAAGAGCCCACCGTGAACGCCCCGCCGAGCGCGGCGCGGAGGAAGAGGTGCCTCACGAGCGTCCACTCCCAGCCGAGCTCCACGTCGAGCATGTGGAGCGAGGACGAGATCGAGTAGTTCTTGTTGGCGCCCGCGTCGGGCGCCGGCTGCCCCGTGACGGCCGACACCAGCGTGGCGGCCGAGGCGCCGCCGCCGAGCGTGACGAGGCCATAGCCCGCCTCGACCGTGAAGCCGTGCCGCCGGAACGGGCGATACCCCACGTGGGTGCGCCAGATGAGCGAGCTCGACAGCGCGGCCGACACCAGATCGGCGGTGGCCTGATCGTAGGCGTGGATCCCGACCAGGAAGCCGTTGATGGCGCCCACGTAGGGGCGGGGCAGCACGCCGAGGGTCGTCGAGAGCCGCAGCCGGAACGGGGCCTCGACCTGCCCCCGAAGCGCGACGGACATCGGAAACTCGGTGCCGAGCGCCGCCGCGCCGCGCCACGCGTCGGCGTC
>CAZHGG010001212.1:0-1947 GCA_964531755.1 uncultured Polyangiaceae bacterium | reverse complement strand
GGACGAGGCGCTCGAGCGTGCTGCCGTCCTGCGCGGCGAGCGGCGGCACGGGGCGCGCGAGGCGCTCGTCGAAGCGAGGGAGCGGGGCGACGACGCCGCCGGGCGCGGCGGGTCCCGCGGCGCTCACTGGCCGAGCTCCCGCGCGAGGTCCTTGGCGAGCGCCACGGCCCGCGCCGTGCTCTCGGGGTCGGGCGGCAGCGCGATGGCCCCCACCACCGGGTGGCCGCCACCGCCGTGCCGCTCGCAGACCTTCGCGATGTCGTGCGCGCGCGCCTGCCCACACCACGGGTTGAAGCCGATCGAGATCTTGCACTTCTTGCGCGACCGGGTGAGCACCACGGAGTACGCGCTCTCGGGGTACAGGGCGTAGGTGACGAACTTCGGGCCCGCGTCGAGCTCGTGCGCGCTGAGGTCGACGAGCACCGCGGCGCCGTCCTTCACCGCGTGCTGCTCGACCAGCTTGACGAAGCCAGCCTGCTGCTCCTCGTAGGGCACGTACGCCTCGCGAACCTCGGGCAGGTCCGCCACCTCCTCGATGCCGTGATCGAGGAGCAGCGGCACGAAACGCGACAGGAACGCCGCGTCTCCACCGTGCTCGACCACCGTCATGAGCTTCAGCACCGGCTCCTTCTTCTCGACGGCCATCCGCGCGCTCGGGAACGCCGCGCGGTCGATCATGTCGGCCCAGCGCACGAGCTCCGCCACGGGGGCGGCGTCGAGCCCGAACCGCGCGGCGCCGATGTCGGCGATGAGCTTCGTGCAGGACCCGTAGGCGCCGTCGTGGAAGTGGCGCTCGGCCCGGCCACGCGCGGCGCGCTCGTCGAACACCCGCCGCTCTTCAGGGGTCGCGAAGGCGCTCACGTGGTGGTCGAAGTACCACGTGAGGCTCTCGGCGGCGGAGAAGCGATAGTCGAGGATGGCGTTGACGTCGCCGTCGAGCAGGCGCGGGGGCACGCCGCTCTCGCCGGGCCCGTAGCCCATCGAGAGGTAACGGAACACGAGGTCGTCCCGCTCCGCGCGCTCGACGTGACGGAGCAGTCGGGTGAAGAGCGCGGCGGAGCAGAGGCCATCGAGGCAGTGTCCGTGCGTGGCGACGACGACGGTGCGTGGCGACATGCGCAAGGGACTACCACGGACGCACGGACTGTGGACTACGTGACGGGCGATCCGCCGCGTGCGATGGTCGCGGGATGCGTGTGCACCACCTCGCGTTTCGCACGCGGGATCTCCCCCGGCTCGAGGGCTTCTACGCCGCCCTCCTCGGCCTCCCGGTCGAGCGGCGCTCCGCGCGGAGCGTATGGCTCGACGCCGGCGGCACCCTGGTCATGCTGGAGCTCGCGACGGAGGGCGAGCCCGCCGTGCCCGCCGGGTCGATGGAGATCGCCGTCTTCGAAGTGGCGCCCGAGGAGCGCGAGGCGCGGGTGGAGCGCCTGCGCGCCGGCGGGTTCCCGGCGGAGGCCGAGACCGAGTTCACCACCTACTTCCGCGATCCCGACGGTCGTCGCGTGGGGCTATCGCACTACCCGCGCCCGCGCAGCGGGCCGGGTGGTGCGCGCGGCTAGATCCTCCGGGATCCACGCGGGCCGCGACGAGGCCGCGCGGGGCCCCGATTTCGGCGCGATCGGGTCGTGAGGGGGGCATGTAGGACAAGGTACGCCCCTTGCTAGGGCGGGGGCATGCGCGCCCTGCTCCGCCTCGCCAGCCTCGCCGCCCTGACCACCCTCGCCGCTTGTTCGGCCGAGACGACCGGCACCGACGCCGAGAACGGCGCCGACGACCTCACGGGCACCACCGCGACCGAGCGCGGCATCCACTTCCAGAGCTACGTCTACCTCCGCGACGGCGCGACCGACGACGAGATCCGCGTCGCCATCGCGCGCCAGGTGCGCACGGCCATCGGCGCCCTGCGCGAGCCGAAGGTCGCGCTGAACGACCGCGGCGCCCGCT
>CAZHGG010001211.1:0-1948 GCA_964531755.1 uncultured Polyangiaceae bacterium | reverse complement strand
ACCACGTCGGCCGCGTCGGCCGCGTCGGTCGCGTCGACGACGTCGGCCGCGTCGGTCGCGTCGGTCGCGTCGGCGGGCGGCGCGTCGGCGGGAGACCTCGTCGACTACACCAAGCTCCCCGCGCTCCTCGACAAGCGGTTCGAGGAGCTCGACGAGGACGGCGCGCTTCGCGCGACGATCCTTCGCCCCGGCGATCGCTGGACGCGCAGCGCGCAGAAGGGCCTGCTCTCCGCACCGGCGCAGGCGAGTCTCTCCGCGAAGCAGCAGAAAGAGGAGAAGAACCGCGCGTTCGATCTGCTCGACGCTCTCACGAAGTCGGGCGCGCTCCCCATCGAGGACGCGAGCCTGCACGTGGTGCTCGCGGCCACCCACGGCTTCGACCAGACGCTGCTCGAGACCGTGATCCAGGACAACGTGAACCCCATCGAGAAGGTCGAGCGCTCGCTGATGATCGTGGGCACGACGATCCACGGGCGCCCCGCCGCGGAGCTCCTCGCCGACGACCAGCGGGAGCGCTTCCTCGCGTCGTCGCCGCGGCTCGGGCTCACGGCCCCGGCCACCCCGCCCGCGGGGCCCGCCGAGGGCTGAGGCGCCGCTACGGGCGCGCCGGGCGCGAACCAGCCCACGGCACGTCGCGTGCAGTGCGCGTCCCATGCTCTCCGCGTGGCGCCGCTCCCTCGCCGTGGGCTCTCTCGCGGGGGCCTGCGCGCGCGCGCTCGCGCGCCCGGCGCACGCCGACACCGGGATGTCGCTCGGGCTCGGCTTCGCCTTCGCCGGCGCGGTGCCCGACGGCCCGCGAAAGCCGCAGCTCGGCGCGCCGTGGTACCTGCGCTTGGAGGCGGCGGGCGCCTCGCGCGTCGACGACACGCCGGCCGAGGGCGATCGCCCGAGCCGCGCGCACTTCTCGGTGCACGACGCGCTCTTCCTCGAGGGCGATCTCGGCGCGCTGTGCGGCAAGAGCGGCTGCGCCTCGCTCGGAGACGTCGCGCTCCGCGGGGTGGGGGGCTACGAGCTGCTCCTCGGCCTGCGCGCGCCCGCGGCCTCCGTGTACGTGGGGCCACGCATCACGTGGGAAGGTTGGTTGACGAACAAGTACGCGCTCGGTGCGGTGAGCTGGCCGGTGGTGCTCCGCGTGGAGCAGGCGGTCGCGCGCACGCGCCGCCGCATCCTGTCCGCGTGGGCCTCGCCGCACGGGCTCTTTCGGTCGTACGGGGGCGCGTGGGACGAGCCGCTCGCTGACGCCTTCTGGGCGTCCCTCTCCGTCGGCGCGACCCGCGCGATGCTGTCGAGCGGCCGCGACGGAGGCGCGGAGGGCGCGCTCGGCGTCACGGTGACCTTGGGTGTTCGGGTGGGCTCGGCGCTGTAGGCGCTACGCCTCGGCGGGGCGAGGAGGCGCTCGCCGCGCCGAGCGGGTGAGGACCGTGATGAGCGTGGACATGAAGATCTCGGTGGCCATGAACCCGAGCCACTGCGCGCTCGGGAGGCCCGTCGCGACGCAGGAGTACAGGCGCGCGGCCGGCGCACCGTAGATCGCGGCCAAGAAGGCGATGTTGTGCTTGCGCGAGGTGAGGATCTCCTCGCGCAAGAAGAGCGCGAAGAGGCCGACCCCGATCTCGCGCCCCTCGAGGAAGCGGAGCTCGTTCAGGAACGTCGCGCGCCCTTCACCAAGGGACGCGAGGTGCAGCATGTACGGCGAGTGCAGCCACACCTCGGGGAGCAGCACCCCCGAGAGGCCGTAGGCGACCACCACCACGCCGAAGAGACGGACGGCGGCGCTGGCGAGGCGGAGCTCTGTGCGGCTCGACATGCGCGGAGCCTACCAGAGCGCGTTGACCTTCCATCGCCAAGGCGCGGGCCGGCGCGCTACCGGCCCGTGTCGAACGTCTGCGCGGGGCCGTAGCTACCGGGCGCGGGGCGCGGCCTGGCCGCGGGGCTCGGCGCGGCGCTG
>CAZHGG010001210.1:0-1950 GCA_964531755.1 uncultured Polyangiaceae bacterium | reverse complement strand
CCCGACGCCTGCGCGCTGCGCCGGGGCGAGGGCGTGGGCTGGACCGGGCCGCTGGCGGTGACCCTCGCGCGGGCCGAGGCGCGCGGCGGCGCCCCCACCCCCGATGAGCTGGCCGGCGAGTGGGCCGGCACCGCCGCGATCACAGCCGCGCGCAGCCCCATGAAGGCCGTCGAGCAGGGCGTCGCGCCCTATCTGGGGGTCGCGCGGGACGTCGAAGCGAAGGCCAGCGCGTCGAGCGCCGGGGCGACGTTCACGTTCGGCGGGGAGGGCGGCGCGTGGAGCTGCCCCTTCACCCTCTCCGGCAGCGTCCTCAGCTGCGCCGCTCAGGTCAACGGCTACCGCATGACGATGACCGGCACAGTGTCGCGCTCAGGCGGAGCGCTCCGGGTGAGCGGCGCGTGGAGCGCCTCGCAGCCGATGATCACGCTGACCGGGTCTTGGAGCCTCGCCAAGGCCGCGACCGACGTGGAGCTCGAGCTGCTCCACCCCGCCGGCCGGAGCCCGAAGGTCTTCACGTCGGGCTGGCTCTTCGGGGCGCGCTGCGTCCGCGCGAAAGGCACGCCCGCCGAGGCCGATCTCTCGGCCGAGGTCGAGTGGGGCGGAACGGCCACGTTCACGCCCGCGCGCGGGACGCCCGTGCGCCCGCGCTTCGCGACCGCGGGCACGAACAAGCTCACGCTCGCGTGCGGCGGCGCGAAGAAGACCTTCGTGATCGAGACCGTGCGGACGACCCTCTTCGCGCGCTTGGGGCATCAGGCGCACGCGCCGGCCGACGCGCACGGCTGCCCGGCCTGCCCGCACAGCCCCACGGGGCCCATCGTCCAGGGCAGCCCCTCGGTGCTCGTCGACGGCCTCCCGGCCGCGCGCAGCGGCGACTACGGCATGCACGCGGCCTGCTGCGGCGGCAACATGTTCCGCATCGCGGGCGGCAACGCGGAGGGCGTGCTCATCGACGGGCGACCCGCGGCGACGCTCGGCGCCCTCACGCTGCACTGCGGCGGCCGAGGGCACATCGTCCAGGGCTCCGCGGGCGGCAACGAGCCCCCGTCGCCGCCCGAACCTGGGGGCGGAGGCTTCTTCGGCGTACCGAGCGTGCGGGCGACCCCGGCCCGCGCGCCCACACCGACGCCAGCCACCTCCGCCTCGGCCTCGGCCGAGCCGCCCGTGTCCGCGGGTGTGCGGCTCGACGAGCAGGCCATCGAGGACGTGCGCGGCGCCGACAGCCCCACGCTGCGCACCGAGGCCTCCGCCACGCGGATCGTGCGCAGCACGCCCGAGGGCGCCGGGAGCCCCGCCGCCGCCATCGCCATCCTGCCTTCGTCGGAGATCACGCGGCAGGCCGACGGCGCGATCCGCCTCACGCGTGGCGCGGTCGTGGTCACCACGCTGCCTCCGGCCAAGCAGCTCGTCGTGACCGACGCCGGCACGGTCGAGCTCGGCTCACAGGCGCGCCTTGCGCTCGTGGGCGGCGCGGTGGACGTGGCGCTGCTGGCGGGGAGCGCCACGATCCGCCCACGGCGGGGCCCGGAGCTCCGGCTCACGGCCGGGCAGTCGGTCCGGTTCACGGGGGAGGGCGCGGGGGCGCCGCCCGTCACGATGTCCCCTCCCGACGTGAGCGACGCCGTGCGCGCCCTGGTCGCGCCCGCGACGTCCCCCGCGCCGGCGGGGCCCACCCCCGATCTCCGCGCCGTCCTCGACGACTGGCGGCTTTGGTTCGTGCTCGGCGCCGGGGTGGCGGGGGGCGCCGCGGTCCTTTCGGTCGTGGTGATCGCGCTCTCGAGGAGGCGCAGGGCGACCTCCGGCGGCGCGCGCCCGGCGCGGTGAGCCGGGCGCCCACGCCGCTCCGGTCGATGCGGGTTGACAGCCGCGCTCAGGCTGCAACCTTTCGCGGATGCGTCCCCGCCTCCGCTCGCTCGCGCCTCGCTTGCCTCGCTTGCCTCGCTTGCCTCG
>CAZHGG010001209.1:0-1952 GCA_964531755.1 uncultured Polyangiaceae bacterium | reverse complement strand
CGACCGACGCCTCGCCGGCCGACGCCGACGCCGCGACCGCCGCGACCCGCGACTGAGCCTACCGCGGGCGCGCGGGCGGGTCGGCGACCACGTACTCGTCGAGGAGGTTCGACGCGAAGTCGGCCAGCAGGCCGTCGGTGACCCGCAGCCGCCGTGACATCTCGCGGGCGATGTTCAGCACGATGAGCGTGTAGGCCTTCAGGTCGAAGCGGTAGAGCGCGTCCATGTCCTCCGACGAGACCCGGAGCAGGCGCGCCTGCCCCAGCGACCGCACGCTCGCCGAGCGCGGCTGGAGGTCGATGATCGACATCTCGCCGAACGCGTCGTTGGGGCCGAAGATCGCCACGCGGGTGTCGCGCCCGCGGCGGCTCTTCTTCATCACCTCCATCTCGCCCTCGAGCACCACGTAGAGCTCTCGGCCGTGATCGCCCTCGCGGAAGATGACGTCGCCGGGGTGGACCCGGAGCGTCTTCAGCGTGCCGCAGAGGTGCTCGAGCACGTCGTCGGGGAGCGCGCCGAAGAGGCCTATCTCGCGGAGCTGCGCGGGGGTGACGGGGGCGTCGACGCGGGCCGCGGCGGGGATGCGTGAAGAAGAGCGGTCGGACACGGGCTTCCTTTCGACTTCAGGCGCTCGGGGCGAGCACCTTGGTGAACACGAGGCGCTTTCGATCGCGGCCCGCGTAATCGTCAATCGCCTCGGTCTCCCAGCCGACGGCCTCGTGGAACCGAATCGAGCCTTCGTTGCCGAGCGTGGTGATGGCCTTCATGCGCTCGCACTCGGCCTTTCGGCAGCGCTCGGTGAACTCGGCGTAGAGCACGCGGCCCACACCGCGGCGGCGGTAGTCGGGGTGAATGCCCACGAGGTGGACGTAGCCGGTGCGCACGGGCTGATGCGCAATGAACCCCAGCAAGAAGCCAATCATCTTGTTGTCTTCCTCCACGATGAGGGCGTTGTCGCCGAGCTCGTAGAAGAAGATGGGGTGGGCGAAGGTCCCGATGGGACCACCCCACCAGCGGTCGATCACCTCGACGATCTCGTCGAAGTACGCCTTGGTGATCTCGCGGGTCTGCATTCACGACAGGTTCGACCCATTCACCGCGCGACGCAAGGCCGAGCGACGCGCGCAGAAAGTGCGTCGGCGCGCGCGGCCCGCCCACGCCGCGCTTGACGGGGCGGCCCCGGGCTGCGAACCACGGGGCATGAGTCGAGCGCCCGTGCGTGTCGCCCCGTCGATCCTCTCCGCCGACTTCGCGCGCCTCGGCGAGGAGGTGCGCGCGCTCGAGGTCGCCGGGGCCGACTGGATCCACGTCGACGTGATGGACGGGCGCTTCGTCCCCAACATCACCCTAGGCCCGCCCGTCGTGGCCGCGCTCCGCAAGGTGACGACCCTGCCGCTCGACTGTCACCTCATGATCGTGGAGCCCGAGCGCTACGTGGAGGCCTTCGCCGCGGCGGGGGCCGACACGATCTCCGTGCACGCGGAGGCGAGCACGCACCTGCATCGCACCCTCTCCCACATTCGGGCCCTCGGGAAGCGCGCGGGCGTCGTGCTGAACCCCAGCACCGACGAGCACGCGCTACGGTACGTCCTCGAGGTGACCGATCTCGTGCTGGTGATGAGCGTGAACCCGGGCTTCGGTGGCCAGAGCTTCATCGAGGCGGTGCTGCCGAAGATCGAGCGCGTGCGCCGCCTCATCGACGCGCAGGGCCTCGCGATCGACCTCGAGGTCGACGGCGGGGTGCAGCGCGACAACGCGCGCAGGGTGGTGGAGGCCGGGGCCGACGTGCTCGTGGCGGGCAACGCGGTCTTCTCGGCGCCGAGCTACGCCGAGGCGATCGGCGCGCTCCGGAGCCCCGCGTGAGGCGCGGCGCGCGAGCGGCGTGGCGAGCCGGCGTAGCCTCCGTCGTGGCCGCGTCGTGGTCGGGGCTCGCGGCGTGCGGCGCGCCGCCC
>CAZHGG010001208.1:0-1955 GCA_964531755.1 uncultured Polyangiaceae bacterium | reverse complement strand
GTCGCTGCCGAGCGGCGCCGACCTCTCGACGCGCGACGCGGACGACCTCTCCGAGCTCGTCCGGGCG
Source organism: uncultured Polyangiaceae bacterium (assembly GCA_964531755.1). Classification (GTDB taxonomy): domain Bacteria; phylum Myxococcota_A; class Polyangia; order Polyangiales; family Polyangiaceae; genus JAAFHV01. Next base: position 1,888 of record CAZHGG010001208.1, on the reverse strand, counting down.
GGCCGGAAGCTCGAGGCCATCAAGCGCCTCCGCGAGCTCACCGGCACCTCGCTCCGGGAGGCCCGCGACGACGCGGAGGCGATCGCCGACGGCGCCGTCACCTGGCGCGAGGGCGCGCAGGAGCCCGAAGCCCCGTCGTGGAGCGACGCGCGGGCCCGGCGGCTCATGGGACGCGCGGTGGAGTCGCTCCTGCTGGAGCGGCCCTTTCACTGGGCGGTGCTGGCGGCGGCGCGGCTCGTGGAGGACTTCACCCACCCGACGATGGCCGTGGGGCTCACCACGCGGGGAGAGCTCCTGCTCTTCTACAACGCGGCGTGGGTCTCCTCGCTCACGGTGACAGAGCGGATGGCGGTGCTCTGCCACGAGGTGAACCACGTCGTCTTCGGCCACCTCTCCCCGCCCCCCGAGGCGAAGGCCAACGAGCGCGCCTGGCGCTTCGCCTGCGAGGTGACGGCGAACGAGTTCGTCCCCTTCGCGCTCCCCGGCGAGCCCGTCACCCGCGCGCAGTTCTCCCTCCCGGCGATGGAGTCGACGATCGCGCGCTACCACCAGCTCGCCACGCGCGTGCTCCCCGAGCCCGGGGCGCCCGACTTCATCCTCGGCGCGCTCCGCGCGGGGGCGACGCAGCACGGCGACCTCGCCCGCGACGTGGTCCACTACCCCTGGCGCCTCGTGCAGGACGCCGCCTCCCTCGTCGGCGACGAGATCGACCGCGAGACCCTCGACGCGATCCGCGCCGCGGGGCCGCACGTCGCGAGCGCCGTCCAGGAGCACCTCGAGCCCGAGGGCCTGGGCGAGCTCCGCTGGGACGAGCTCCTCCGGCAGTACGCCGCCGCCCTCACCGCGCGCCGCCTCACGCGTCGATGGCCGAGCCGCCGCGCGCCCGAGCGGGTGGGCGTGGTCCCCGGGCGACGCGCCGAACCCGAGCGACGCGCAGTGCTCGTGGCCATCGACACCTCGGCCTCGATGACCCACGGCGAGCTCTCCGCCATCGCCGCCGAGGTCGCCTCCCTCACCCAGCGCGAGCTCCGCGTCGCCGTCGTCCAGTGCGACACCGCCGTCCGCGACGAGGCCTGGCTCGCCCGCGGCGCCACCCTCACGCGCGCCGTGGGCCGCGGCGGAACCGACCTCCGCCCTCCCTTCGCCCCCGCGGTCCTCCAGCGCTACGCCCCTTCGGTGATCGTGTACTTCACCGACGGCCACGGCCCCGCGCCCGAGGCGCCTCCGCCCGACGTGGATGTCCTCTGGGTCCTCACGGGCAGCGCGCCGCGGGTGCCCGCCCGCTGGGGTCGGAGCGTCTGCATGAAGCCCCTCCGCGAGCGGCAGCGGGTGAAGCCGCCGACGTAGGCGCCCGCTACCGAAGCGCGAAGCCGTACACCGCGACGCGCCCCGCGTACGACGTGCAGCTCCCGTCGCGAAACAGAACCGCGCACGAAGGCGCCCCGCAGCGCCCGCTCGCCGCGGCCCCGGCCCAGCCTTCGAAGCCCTCGGCCCCCGCGTCGCACACGCTCCCGAGGGAGACCGTGGCGGGCGTGAAGCACACCGGGAGGTTGACCCGCGAGGCGTCGCAGCCCGCGGTGCCGGCAACGCCGAGGCGAAGCTCGAAGCCCCCCTCCAGCGTCACGCGCTTCGCGGGCGAGCCGTTGACGCTCCGGTACATCGTGGCGTCCCAGGTGAGGGTCGTCGCCGCGGCGCGCTGGACGGAGCGGCGGTCGGTGAAGTTGTCGATCCTCACCTCGCGGAAGGTGAGGCCCGTGAGGTCGACCGAGTGCTCGCCGTCGGCCCAGCGCGCGGCGGGCGAGCCGAAGGGGCTGACGCCGAGGAGCCGCGCGCCCCCCATGGCGTCGGTGCTCGTCCGCACGATGGCGCCGTACGTCCAACCGCCGCC
>CAZHGG010001207.1:0-1955 GCA_964531755.1 uncultured Polyangiaceae bacterium | reverse complement strand
CGCGAGCGCTCGCACGTCGGGTCGCCGCTCCAGCGCCGCCGACGCGGCCCTGCCCCGCGCGAGCCAGGCGAGCACGTAGGCTCGCGCCTCGGCGTCGCCCCCGAGGGGTCGGCACGGCGCGCCGACGTAGCCGGCACAGGCCGCGAGGCCGGCGACCTCGTCGCCCCGCGTCGACGAGAGCTGCTGCTCGATGCGCGCGAGCTCGATCTCGAGCCGGTCGACGTCGAGCGGCGTGCCAAAGCCCTGCGCGAGCCGGCTCCGCGCGAGCTCGATCATCGTCCGCTGCTGCGCCACGAGGCCACGGAGCCCCTCGAGACGCAGCCGCGCGATGGCCACCCTGCCGAGCACGCGCACCAGGCCGAGCGCTTCGGCGCGCGCCGTGGCCTCCACCGAGCGCTGCGCGCCCTCCACGAGGGCACGGGCGCGCTCCTGACGCGGCCCCCGCTTGCCGAGGGGGAGGGTGTAGCTGAGCCCCACGGTGTAGTTGGGTATGTTCGCCAGCGGTTCGGGGAGGTCGCGCGGGTTCGACGCGCCGAGCGGGATCGTGCCCCACGCGAGGTCGAGCGCGGGGTTGGGCAAGAGGCTCGCCTGCCGCGCCTCGCTGCGCGCCACGTCGACGGCCAGCAGGGGCTCCTTCATGCGCGGCAGGTGGCGCGCCACGAGCGCCTCGAGGGCAGGGAGATCGTGGGCGGCAGAGGGGGTGTACTCGCCCTCCTCGGCGAGCGCCGGGGCCGCGACGGCGAGGGCTGCGCCGAGGCTCGCGACGAAAATGGCGAGCCTCCTCACGACGGGGTAGATTCGGTCCACGGCTGGAGCGTAGGCAGGGTGATCCCACGTTGCATGAAGCGCGCATGAAGAGTTCTTCACTCAAGGCAGCGCGGGGCGGGCCGGCCGACCCGGCGCGGGAGGGCGCGCCGTGAACCGGCCAGTGAGCCCCGGAGGGGCGAACGAAGGTCGATGGCGGCCCCGAGCCCCTGGCGAGGGCGCGCCGTGAAGGCCCTCATCGTCGAGGACAACCGCAAGCTCGCGGAGCTCCTCGTCAGGGCCTTCTCGGAGGAGGGGTGGATCGTCGACCGAGTGGGGGACGGCGTGAGCGCGATCGAACAGATCGAGGGCATCCCCTACGACCTCGTGGTGCTCGACTGGATGCTCCCGCGCTTGGACGGCCTGGCCGTCAGCCGCGAGCTCCGAGCCCGCGGGGCGCGCGTGCCCATCCTGATGCTGACGGCGCGAGGCGACCTCAACGAGCGCATCGCCGGGCTCGACGCGGGCGCGGACGACTACCTCGTGAAGCCCTTCGACCTCGGGGAGCTCATGGCGCGGGCGCGTGCTCTCGTGCGCCGCGCGTCGAACGCCGGCGGCGTGGTCCGCGTCGGCCCGCTCTCGGTCGACCTCCTGCGCCGGAGGGTGGTCGTCGCGGGCGCGCCGATCGACCTGACGTCGCGCGAGTTCTCCCTCCTCGCGCACCTCGCGCAGTCGGCGGGGCGCGTCGTGCCGCGGACCGAGATCTTCGCGAAGGTGTGGGACGCCTCCGCGGACGCGGGCAGCAACGTCATCGACGTGCACGTCAAGCGAATCCGGGACAAGCTCGGCCCGCACGCGGAGCTGCTCGAGACCGTCCGAGGGGTCGGCTTCCGGCTGATCGCGCCGCCGTGAGGCTCAAATCGAGGCTGTCGATCACCTTCACCGCGATCAACCTCGCCACGCTCTCGGTGTCGTTCGTGGTGCTGTTCTTCTTCGTGCGGCGCGACGAGCTGCGAGATTTCGACGCGGCGCTCGACGCGCAGGCGAGCGACGCCGCGCGCTTCGCCCTCGCGCGCAACGCGGTGCCCCCCGGCCCCGGGGCGATCCCCGAGGCGCTCGCGCTCTCGCCGCGCTACGTGGCGCTGTACGACACCAACGGCCGCCTGCTCTCGGCGAACGCCGCCCTCGGCGCGAGCGCCCCGCCGTCGCTC
>CAZHGG010001206.1:0-1957 GCA_964531755.1 uncultured Polyangiaceae bacterium | reverse complement strand
CGCCGCCGCCCGACGGGAAATACGAGCGCGTCGTGGTGGACGGCGTGACCGTGCCCATGATCAACGTCATGAACGGGGGCAAGGTCGTGCTGGTCGACACCGACGGCGCGAAGCCGCGGTCGTGGGAGGAGCAGTACAAGCGCAAGCGTGAGCTGCCCGCGGGGCAGTTCGATCTGCACAAGACGAACACGAACAAGAACGACTCCTTCGAAGACGACGCGATCGACAAAGAGGGGCTCTGGGTGATCGACGCGAAGGGCAACATCACGAAGCACTAGCAGCCTGTTGATTCACGGACCGAGGCGCGTCGTCGTCCGCGCCCGGCCCGCCGAGGCGCGCTCCGAGCAGCGCGCGGGGCCTGGTTTTTCTAGAGGAGCACGCGCCGCGGGCTGCGAAGGAGCCGCGCGGAGCGGACGTCCCGGGCGGTCACGCTCCTCGGCGCGCTCAGAGCGCGAAGCGCTTCGCGAAGGCCACCGCGACGGCCACGTCGGCCGGCTCCGCGCGGCGCCCCTCGCCGAGGCGCGCGACGAGCGCCGACACGGTGTCGACGACCTCGTAGGGCGTCCCCGGGCACACCACGCACTCGAGCGCGTGCGCCTCGGCCTGTGCGGGGCCGCTCACCCCGGCGCGCACGAGCTCGTGCTCGACCTCGCGGAACCGCGCGACGAGCGCGGGGAGCGCGTCGTCGGAGCGCACCATCGAGGCGAGCGCGGCCGAGGCCATGCGCACCTCGCGGTGCTGCGGGTTCGCGCGGCTCGGCTGTTGGCGCAGGAGCGACGCGGCGTTGACCGCGCGGCGCACCACGTCGGAGGGGGTCCCGTGCGCGGGCATCAGGCGGGCCGCCATCTTGTAGACGAGGTCGTCGCCGCCCAACATGTGCCCGAGGCGCGAGCACAGCTCGCGGAAGCGCGGCACCCCGGCCGCCGGTGGCGTGAAGGCGAGCAGGCACTTGGCGGCGCCCATGGCGACGGGGGTGTTCGGGAAGCCGGCCTGCTGGAGCGCGCGGCGGGCCTGTTCGAGCAACCGCGCGGCCTGCGCGGGGGTCCCGGCCGCGCTCGCGCTGCGGGCGCAGGTGACGGCCACGTCCGGCAGCTGGTTCGCCGCGCGGAGACCGGCCTGGTAGGCGGCGAGGGCCTGCGGGACGGGGGCGCCGGTCTTCATGAGGCCGATGACGACCTGCTCGCGGTTCTTGCGGACGTACCCCACGTTGCTCGACAGCGCGTTGATGTCGCCCGCGAAGGCCGTCATCTTCCCCTCGATCTTGTCGAAGGCGCGCAGGAACTCCTCGAGCTCGACGCCGCCGAAGCGCTCGAGGCGGATCTTGAGCTGGCGGCGCACGCGCCAGCCTTTGTGCGTGAGCGCGTACACCTCGGAGCCGAGCGCCGGGCAGGCGACCCAGCCCGCGTCGGGGGCGACGTCGCGCGCCTTCGCCATGAGGTCGCGCATGGCCGCCACGCAGCGCGGATCGCCAAGCAGCGCGAGGGCGCGGCGCATCGTCACCCGGCTCTGCTCTCGCTCCGCCAGGACGGCGTTGCTGGTCTTGATGCGGTACCAGTCCTTCTGCAGCTCCTCCTCGGTCTCGCGGAGCACCTGCGCGAGTCCTTGGGCGGCGTGGGCGTCGTCCACGCTGCGGCGCGCGTACTGCGCGACGACGGGCGCGAGCCACTGGAACGTGGCCACGTCGTCGGGATCGGCCTCGAGCGCGAGGCCGTGCTTCAAGAGGTCTTCGATCTCCTCGGAGGTGACCGAGAGCTCGTTCTTCTCGAGGCCGCGCAACAGCGCGACCGCTCGCGCGCAGTTCATGCCGCGCTCCCTTCGGTCGCTTGGCATCGACCTTCGTTCGCCCCTTCGGGCCTCACTTCCAGGTTCATGCCGCGCTCCCTTCGGTCGCTTGGCATCGACCTTCGTTCGCCCCTTCGGGCCTCACTTCCAGGTTCATGCCGCGCTCCCTTCGGTC
>CAZHGG010001205.1:0-1957 GCA_964531755.1 uncultured Polyangiaceae bacterium | reverse complement strand
GACGTAGCCCGCGGAGCGCTCGCGAGCGCAGTGGCCACGAGGCGACCGCCTCGGCGAGGCCATCACGGCCTCCCTGGGGAGGAGGCTCATTCGGCGCAGCAGCGAAAGCCGACTTCGAAGTCGCCCTAGCCGTTGAATCACCACGGGCAGGCTCGGCTCGAGGTCGCGGCCGCCTGCGAGGCTCAGCGCGTCTTGGTGATCTCGGCGACGCCGAGCTCCACTGACTCGAGGAAGGCGCGGGGTGAGCGTGACTCACCGGCCCGGCGCCTCGCCGCCGCGAACGCCCGCGCGACGGGAGAGGGCTCCCGCGGGACGACGCTCGGGGCGTAGATCCGCATCGGGAGCGGCGGCGACACGTCCTCGAGCTCCGGACCGTCGGGCAGCGCCCCCGGATCACCCCCTCGCTCCGCCACCCAGGCCCACCGCGCCACGCGCGCGAGCGCCGCCCGATCTCGCCGAGTCGCCCCGAGCGCGTCCGCGAGCACGTCCACCGCGCGCGTGCGCACCGCGGCGTCGTCGAACAGCGCGTGCCGGGGTCCGAAGTTTCGGAGCACGGCGCGGCGGACGGCGCGCATGAACACGCGCACGCGGGGGTCCGCCGTGACGAGCGGCGAGTCGAGCATCGCGAGGCGCATGTCGAGATAGCGGACGTACGCCCGCCAGGCCGCGACGTACCCGAAGGTCTCGAAGCCGATCGCGAACCCTCGCGTGCCGCCGGCGGCGCGGCGCACCGCGATGCCCGCCGCGGGTACGCCGAGGAAGAGGGGCAGCTCGAGGTCCACGAAGCGTCCGTCGAGCGTGAAGTTGTTCTGGAGATAGAGCCACGCGAGGCCGACGCGCGCGAACGCCTCGAAGCTCGCGAGGCCGCGAGTGAACGCGGCGTCCATCGCCTCCGCGAGATCGTCAGGATCGCCGGAGGGCCTCCGTACGCCGTGCGCGCGCTCGATCGCGAGGAACAGCGCCCCGACTTGCGCGGGCTGCGGCGGCACGTGGTCCAGCGCGAACACCACGTTCGCCATGCGCGCGAACCCCCCGCGCTTCACGCTCAGCGCGAGGACGCGCCCGTCCACAGCGAAGCGCGCGGGGGCCGCGCTGGTCTTGCCCGAGCTCACCGAGGCGCGCTCCGCGGGCGTGAGCGCCCCGGCGAGGAGCCCCACACACGGCACGATGCTCCGCGCGAAGCCGAGCCGCCGGGCGACCGCCGAGACGAGGCGCTCGTTCGCCGCGGACGCGGGCGCGAGGTGACCTGTCCCGTGGTACCGCTCGCGCGGCTCGTTCCAGTTGGCCGCCGCCGGGGTGCGCCCGACCCCCTTCAAGTAGTGGCCCTGGTAGAAGCCCGCCCGCCCGGCGCCGAGCCGGCCCGGCCAGGTGCCGTCGAGCTGGGTCTGGGCGTCGTAATGGAGAACGTCCTCGCGCGCCGACGCGTCGAACGCGAACGGGGCCACGGCGCCCTGGGCGATCTCCACGTTGAAACGCGAGAGCCCGTCGTCGATCGCGACGAAGCGCGATCGACGTACGGGCACCGCGAACTGCCAGGGAGAGATCACGCCCGAGCGCGATGTTCGAAGGGGCGGGAGCTCTCTCGACGCGCCACTACTTGTAGGCTTCTTCCTGGTTGCCCTTGCGTCCGGCGCGGATGGCCGACTTCACCGTGAGGGTCACCTTGAGCGCCTTCGCGCCGGTCTTCGCCTTCTTCTTCGCGGGCGTCTTCATTTCTGGGCGGCCTCGTTCGCCACCCGCCCGGCGCGGATGGCCGATTTCACGGTGATCGCGACCTTGAGCCCCTTGGCGGTGAGCTTGGCCTTCTTCTTGGTCTTGGTCATGGGTCCTCCTCACGGTCGAGCTGTTCGACCGCGCGGATGCTGACCCATCCGAGGCGGGCGAGCAAGTCCAGGCCGCACTGGTGTAGAGAGCCAGGGACCTGTCCGGCGTAAGGGGGCAGGCAAATGTCCGGTTT
>CAZHGG010001204.1:0-1969 GCA_964531755.1 uncultured Polyangiaceae bacterium | reverse complement strand
TCGCGCGTCCGGGCGCCGCCGCTCGACGCGTCCGGCCTGCGGAAGGGCTCCCGCGTGGGCGGACCGCTCCACCACGCCGCCCACAGGAAGCGCCGGCGGCGGGTCGACGTGACCGAGCACACGGGGGCGAACAGCTCGGTCACGGCGTCACGCGCGCCCGCCCCGCGCCGGGCTACTTCTTCTTGCCCTTGCCGGGCTTCGCGCCGAGGTCGACCTTCTTCAGCAGGTCGCCGAACGTCCCGAGCGACGCCGGGGCCTTCATCGACGAGCGCGCCTGCTCGAACTGGGCCCGCTCCTCCGCGTCCTTCGCGCCGCGGAGCGAGAGGCGGAGCTTGCCCTCGCCCGTCTCGAGCACCTTCGCCGACACCTTCGTGCCCTCGGGGAAGGCCTTGCGCAGGTCGGCGCCCCGCGGCAGGCCGGTCTCGGCGTTGGGGACGAGCCCGCGCCCGCCGCGCCCGCTCACGCCGTCGAGCTGAACGAAGAGCCCGAACGTCTCGATCTTCTCCACCACGCCCGTGACCACGGCGTTCACGCGTACGGCCACGGCGGCGCGCGGCACCTCCAGCACGCTGCCCACCGCGGCGCCCTCGGGGGCCACGCCGAGGCCGATCTTCTTCGCTGAGAGGTCAAGCTTCTTGACGACCACGCGCACCCCGGTGCCGTCGCCCAGCTCGGCGCCCTTGGGCTGCTCGGACACGTGGAGGAGCCCTTCGACGCCCGGCGCGATCCGCACGAACGCGCCAAACGGCTGCGTGCGCACGACCGTGCCGTCGAGGACCTTGCCCTCGACGAGGTCGAGGCCCTGCCACGGGTCGGCCATGAGCGCCTTGAGCGACAGGGTGATCTTGAGCTGCGGCCCGCGCCGGCCCTTGCCCTCCTTGCCCTCGGGCGCCGGCACCTCCTTCACCTCGCGCACGAGCACCTCGACGGTCTCGCCGGCGCGGAGCGCGTCGCCCACGGCCACGCTGCGGTCGTGGCCGATCTCGGAGCGCGGGATGAGCCCCTCGATGCCGCCGAGGTCGACGAACGCGCCGAAGTCGCGGATGGAGGTGACCGTGCCGGTGAGGGTGGCGCCCGGCACGAGCGACTGCTGGGTCTTCGCGAAGGCCTCGTGGGCGTCGCGCTCCAGCAGGGCGCGGCGCGACAGCACCACGCTCTTGCCGCCGTCTTTCACCTCGCTCACGAGGAACGAGAGGCTCTGGCCGATGAACGCGCTGGCGTCTTGTACGAAGCGTGAGTCGAGCTGGCCCATCGGGCAGAAGGCGCGCACGCCGCCCACCTCGACCTCGGCGCCGCCCTTGTTCAGCGAGAGCACCTTGCCCTCCACGGGCACGCCCGCGGCCTTCGCGCGCTCGAGGCCCTCGACCCCGTGCGTCTTGCCGAAGCTCTTGCCGAGCCGGAACATGCCCTGCTGGTCGTTCGCCTCGAGCACGTGGGCCGTGACGCGATCGCCCGGCTTCACGGTGATCTCGCCCGACTCGTCGCGCAGCTCGTCGGCCTCGAGGAAGCCCTGCCGCTTCCCGTCGAGCTCGACGAACACGGCGTCTTTGCCGACCTGCACGACGATCACGTCGAGCTTGTCGCCCACCTTGAAGGACCGGCTCCGGCGCTCGGGCCGGCCGTTGGACTGCTGTTCGAAGAGCGCCGCGAACGAGTCGCCGGCAGGGGCGTCGGAGGACATGCGCACTCCCTACCACGCGCCGGCGGGCGCGAGCAGCGCTGTGTGGGGGCGGCGTGCACGAAAAACGGCGACGAATCGCCCGGCGGTCAGCGGCCGCGCGGGCGGCGCCGAGAGAGCAGCAGCGCGCCGGCGACCACACCGGACCACACGAGCCCCCACGCCGACACGGGCGTGGCCCCCGCGCTGTTGCACCCGCCGTCTTCGTCGGTCGGCGTGAGGCTGCCCGGCGTGCGGGGCGACGGGCCCCCGGCGCCGTCCGGCAGCACCCCGCCGCCGTCGGCCCCGGGC
>CAZHGG010001203.1:0-1970 GCA_964531755.1 uncultured Polyangiaceae bacterium | reverse complement strand
ACCGCGAGCTCGAGGCGCAGGGGGCGAGCGTCGAGCTCGTCGCGCTTTCGGGCAAGCTCGCCGGCCTCGTCGCCCTGCAAGACGCGCTGCGGCCTGGCGCCCGCGCCGCCATCCAGCGACTGCTCGACGCCCGCGTCGAGCCGGTGCTCGTGAGCGCCGAGACGCGCGAGGCGTGTGAGACGCTCGCGCGCGCGCTCGACATCGAGCACGTGCGCCCCGAGGTGCTCCCGCAAGATCGCGCCGCCGAGGTCCGGGCCCTCGCCGAGGGCGGGCACGTCGTCGCCGTCGTGGGGCGCGCCGTGGCCGACGACGCGGCGCTCGCCGCCGCCGACGTGTCGATCGCCCTCGGCTCGATCGGCCTGCCCGGTGACTTCGCCGTGCTCCTCGCGACCGACGACGTGCGCGCGGCGGCGCTCGCCTTGAGCCTCGCCCGCAGCCTGCGCGAGCGGGTGCGCCGCGGGCTCGTGTTCGGGCTCGCGCCCACCGTCGTGGCCGTGCTGGGGCTCGCCTTCGGCGTGATCCCGGTGCCGCTGGCGCCGCTCGCGGGTCTCGCCGCGGCGGTGCTGGGCCTGCTCGCGGTGCGCCGCCTCAGCGCGTGACGTCCGCGCCGCCGCCGCTCGGCTCCTCCAAGCGCGCCGTGAAGCCGGCCTTCGCGATCGCCGCGATGGCCGCGCTCGGATCGCCATCCCAGGCTGAACCAAAACGCAGTACTGCGCGGCCGACGACCACCTCCGCGCCCTCCGCTCCCTCCACGCGGCCGAGCACATTTTGCACCGCCCGCACGCAACCCCCGCACGTCATCCCCTCAATATTCAGCACGATCGTCGCCATGTTCTCCTGCCTCCTCGCTGCGCGTCCTCGCTCGCACGTCGCATGCCAGCTGGCTCGCGGCCGACCCGACGGCGCGCGAGCGAAATGCCAAAACTTCCTGGGAACGTAGCGCGAGGCTCGCTATTCTGTTGGTCGTCGACGCCTGAGTCCGGCGCTCCTGCCGTCTTCTAGTGTGGCCCGACCTCCGGTGGAATAAAACGTGGCGGCGAAGAACCAGACCGACGCGGCCAACCCGGCAGCCAGGGTTGGGCAGGTCATCAAGAACAAGTGGACGATCGAGTCCCTCCTTGGTGTCGGAGGAATGGCCGCCGTCTACGCGGCGGTCCACCGGAACAGCACCCGCGCCGCGCTGAAGATCCTCCACGCCGACTTCGCGCGCGAGCGCACCGTGGTCGAGCGCTTCCTCCGCGAGGCGTACGTCTCCAACAAGGTCGGGCACCCGGCGACCGTCCAGGTGCAGGACGACGACGAGACCGAGAACGGCGAGCCGTTCTTGGTCATGGAGTTGCTCGAGGGCGAGACCGTCCGCGACGCGTGGAAGAAGTCGGGCCGCACCATGCCCGTCGTCCGCGTCCTTCAAATTTGCGAGCGCGTGCTCGACTGCCTCGTCGCGTGCCACGCGATCAACGTCATCCACCGCGACCTGAAGCCCGCGAACATCTTCATCACCGACATCGGCGACATCAAGGTGCTCGACTTCGGCGTCGCCCAGATGCGCGACGCCACGAGCGAGCGCACGGCCACCGGCACCGCGCTCGGCACGCCGGCCTACATGTCTCCCGAACAGGCGATGGGGCTCGTCGACCAGCTCGACGGGCGCGCCGACATCTTCTCCGTCGGCGCGATGCTCCACGCGCTCGTCACCGGGCATCGCATCAACAACGGCCGCACCGAGCAGGAGGCGCTCGTGATGGCGGCCACCAAGCCGGTGCCCTCGGTCGCGAGGCTCGCTCCCAACCTCCCCATCGACGTCATCGCGCTCACCGACAAGTCGCTCCAGTGGGACCGGCGCAACCGGTTCGCCGACGCGCGGGAAATGCAGGCCGCGGTCCTCGAGGCGCTCAAGAACGCGGGCGGCGAGCCCCTCACGTACGGCGGCCGCCGCGCGGCGCCCGCGCCGGCGCCCGCGCCCGCCGCCG
>CAZHGG010001202.1:0-1978 GCA_964531755.1 uncultured Polyangiaceae bacterium | reverse complement strand
TCCGCGAGGGTGGCCGCACCGTCGGCGCCGGCATCGTCACCAAGATCTTGGAGTAATCAATGGCCTCCACGACCACCATTCGTATCCGCCTCCGGGCCTTCGATCACCAGCTCCTCGACAAGTCGGCCACCGACATCGTGGAGACCGCCAAGCGCACGGGCGCTCGCGTCGCCGGCCCCATCCCGCTCCCCACTCACATCTCGCGCTACACGGTCCTCCGCGGACCGCACGTCGACAAGAAGTCGCGTGAGCAGTTCGAGATCCGAACCCACAAGCGTCTGCTCGACATTCTCGACCCCACGCAGCAGACGTTGGACGCCCTGATGAAGCTCGATTTGTCCGCTGGGGTGGACGTCGAGATCAAGACGCCTCGCTGACGAGGGAGGTGAGCCATGGCAACCATCGACGTATTCAACATGAAGCGCGAAAAGGTCGGCGAGCTCGTGCTCTCCGACGAGGTCTTCGCGGCCGAAGTCAAAGAACACCTCTTCTACGAGGTCGTGAAGGCGCAGCTCGCCTCGCGGCGCCAGGGCACCGCGGCGGCGAAGAACCGCTCGGCTGTCTCGGGCAGCACGAAGAAGATGTACAAGCAGAAGGGCACGGGCAACGCTCGCCACGGCTCGAAGCGCGCGCCGATCTACGTCGGCGGCGGCCGGGCCCACCCGCCGCGCCCGCGCGACTGGAGCTACAGGCCGCCGCAGAAGGTGCGCGTCGGCGCGCTCCGCTCGGCGCTCTCGAAGCTCCACAAGGAGGGCCGCCTCGTCGTGGTCGACGCGTTCGAGCTCGCCGAGGTGAAGACCAAGGGCCTGCTCACCGCGCTCGCCACGCTGCAGAGCGCGAAGAAGGCCCTCGTGGTCGACACGAGCACGAACGAGAAGCTCAAGCTCTCGATCCGCAACGCGGCCGACCACCTCTTCCTGCCCCCCGAGGGCGTGAACGTCTACGACCTCCTCCGCCACGACACGCTCGTCGTCTCGAAGAGCGCGGCGAAGGCGCTCGAGGAGCGGTGCCTCGGCAAGGGCAAAGCCACGAACGGCGGTGACAAATGAGCCTTTCCCCTGAGAACGTCATTCTTCGCCCGATCGCCCTCACCGAGAAGGCCTCGATGCTCCGCAACGCGAGCAACCAGGTCATCTTCGAGGTCGCGCGCAACGCGAACAAGGTGCAAATCCGCGACGCGGTGCAGACCCTGTTCAACGTCAAGGTCGAGTCCGTCAACACGCTGGTCATGCGCGGCAAGGACCGCCGCATGGGCCGCGGCTACGGCAAAATGCAGAACTGGAAGAAGGCCTTCGTGACGCTCAAGGCGGGCGACTCGATCGACTTCTTCGCCGAGGCTTCGGAGTAAAGCGATGGGTATCAAAGCGTTCAAGCCGACGTCGCCCGCACGTCGCTACTACTCGGTCTCCGACTTCAAGGAGATCACCCCCGGCAAGAAGCCCGAGAAGAAGCTCCTCGAGCACCAGACCAGCTCCGGCGGTCGAAACGCTCACGGGCGCATCACCTCGCGCTTCCGCGGCGGTGGCCACAAGCAGCGCTACCGCATCCTCGACTGGAAGCGCGAGAAGATCGGCGTTCCGGCGAAGGTCGCCTCGATCGAATACGACCCCAACCGCACCGCGCGCATCGCGCTGCTCCACTACGCGGACGGCGAGAAGAGCTACATCCTCGCGCCGGACGGCCTGAAGGAGGGCGACTCGGTCGTCTCGAGCCGCAACGCCGACATCAAGCCCGGCAACTCCATGCCGCTCCGCTTCATCCCCCTCGGCACCACGATCCACAACATCGAGATGCGCAAGGGCAAGGGCGGGCAGCTCGTCCGTTCGGCGGGCGCCGCGTGCGTCCTCATGGCGAAGGACGGCCTGTACGCGCAGATCCGTCTGCCCTCGGGCGAGATCCGGCTCATCCACCAGGACTGCCGCGCCACCATCGGCCAGGTGTCCAACCTCGAGCACGCGAACATCAGCCTCGGCAAGGC
>CAZHGG010001201.1:0-1979 GCA_964531755.1 uncultured Polyangiaceae bacterium | reverse complement strand
TTCGGCGCCGCGCGCAGCGCCGCCATGTCGCGCAGCACCGCGCGCGTGGTCGGGTCGCGCTCGTCCCGCGCCCCGATGCCCTCGCGCGCCGCGGTCAGGAAGGCCCTCGCCGACGCGGCCGGGACGAAGCCTCGCGCCGCCCGTCGGTCCTCCCGCTCGTGCGCGACGTCGTCGACGAGGCGGGCGCCGAGACCGGGGCGGCGCGCCTCGTCGTGCTCGTCGTCGTGCTCGTCGTCGTGCTCGTCGTCGTGCTCGTCGAGCGTGTCGAAGGTGGCGCGCGACGCGGCCTCGAGCACGCGCGTGACGACGTCGTGGTGCTCTTGGTCCATCGTGGCGAGCACCGCCACCAGCGCGTCGAAGCCGCGCGGCCGACGCGCGACCAGGAGGAACCGGTCGAGCTCCTCCGTGGGGTTCGACTCGATGAGGTGCTCCAGGCGAGCGAGGGCCCCGCGCCCGTGGAGGACCGAGGCGCCACCGAGCAAATCCTGGTCGAGCACGAGCGCGGTCGCCTCCACGACGACGGCGAGGAGGTCTTCGGAGAGCGAGGCGAGCCGGTCCGCCGCGAAGGTGTCCCCGGCCTCGCGGAGCACCTCGAGCCACAGGAGGAACCGATCGACGTCGAGCTCCTCGTCTTCGCCCGGCGCGCGCGAGCGAAAGAGGTCGTCGTCGAACGCCGTCGCGAGCTGCTCGGCGCTGGCCATGGCGACGAGCTCGCCCGCGTCCTCGAGGCCGATGCCGGTCACGAGCTCGCGGAAGCGCTCGCCGGAGAGGCCCCGAACGGCGGTGAGCAGGTCGGGATGGTCGAGGAGCCGTGACAGGTTGCTCGCGCTCGAGAACGCGAGGCGTCCCTCTTTCCTTGCGTGGCTCATGAGGCCTCCTTGGGTGGCGTCTCCTCGTGGGCGGCGAACAGGGCGCGCAGCCCCGCGAGGTGGTAGCGAGACAGGTCGGACGTGACGGCGCGCAGCGGGCGCTCGCCCGTGTAGGTGGCGAGCGCCTCGCCCAAGGAAGCCACGTAGCTCGTGTAAACGCGGCGCAGGACGAAGACCTGGGGCCCGTCGAGGCGGAGGCCGTACGCCGCCCTCGCGTAGGCCCGGGCGAGCCGCACGAGGTCTGCCACGAGGCGCGGCGCGAAGCTCGCGTGGGGCGTGCCCGCCGCGCCGAGCAGCAAGAAGGCGACCGCGAGCCGCGCGCCCATGACGGCCTCGAAGAGCTCCTCCGAGGCGCGGGCGTAGCTGGACCCCGGCGGCAGCGCGTCGACGTCGCGGGCGGCGCCCAGAGACAACACGCGCGCGCGGACGCGCCGCGCCAGGTCGCGGGCGAGCGCCGCGGGAATGGCCGCGTCGAACATGGCCTCCTTGGAGGGAAAGTACCTGTACACGTTGCCGGTGGCGACGCCGGCGCGCGCCGCCACCGCCGCCATCGTGGTCGACGCGTACCCCACCTCGACCAACAGCCCGCGCATGGCCTCGAGCAGCGCCTCGCGCACGTGGGGCTTGAGAGACTGAGCCACGGATAAGTGAACCTCGTGTTCACTCATTGGGGCCGGGAGCGCCGCGCGTCAAGGGCGACCCGTCGACTTCGCGCGGAGGCGGCCCGCGAGCTATTCGGCCGGGGCCGCGCGCGCGGGGGTCGCGCGGCGCCTCGGGGGGGCGAGCGCGTACGCGAGGAGCGCGCACCCCGCGAAGCCCACGGCGTTGGCGAGGCCGTGGTACGTGGCCATCGTCGCGTACGAGATGAGGCCCTCGGTCGGGCCCGCGCCGCGCCCCGCGGAGCCCGTCAGCGCGAACGCGACCGCGAGGTTCATCGACCCCACGAGCGAGAGGGACGCGGCCAGGAGCAGCCCCCCGCTCGTGCCGCTGGTGACGAGCAGGCCGGGGTCGGAGTTTGAGGCGCCGGGGTAGCCCAGCACGGTCCAGCCCAGGTCGACTTTCAGGCGTCGCGCGATCGTCTCGCGGAGTTCGGGCACGCCGCGCGTGAGC
>CAZHGG010001200.1:0-1982 GCA_964531755.1 uncultured Polyangiaceae bacterium | reverse complement strand
CACGAGTCGCTGCGTCGCGTGGCCCCGGTGCTCGAGCATGTAGAGCACCTCCTGGCCGAGGTAGCAGCCCTTGGAGAACGAGACCCCCAGCGTGTGCAGCGAGGTCTCTTGGGGGTAGTTCGTGGGCCCGTAGTCGGCCCCGAGGCGCGGCAGCCCGAGAGACACGCGGACCCACTCCTCCACCTCCGCCGAGGCGAGCCCGCCGTCGACCTCGCGGAGCGCCCCCGCCAGCGCCTCGCCGAACGCGTCGGCGCCCGCGTCGTCGATGGGCCCCAAGAAGAGCCCCCCGCCCTCCCCTCCGACCGCCCACGCCCACCCGCCTAGGGCCTCGAGCACCGCGCCCGCCCGCGGGCCGTACGCGCGGAAGACCGGCCGCTCGGAGACGGAGAGCGCCACGTCTTCCATGATGAGGTGGTGGTCGAGCACCTCGAGCACGCCCGCGCGGGAGGCCGCGGGCACCGAGAGCAGGGCGCGCTCGGCCTCGAAGAACACGTGCAGATCGCACACGATCTTGCCCTTCTTCTCGCACAGGAACGAGAACGCGACGTCGCCCGCGCGCGCGCGGCTCACGTCGGCCGTGAGCAGACCGTTCAGCCACGCGACCCGGTCGGGCCCCTCGGCCACGACGAGGGCGCGGTCCGGCGCCGGCGCGACGAGGGCCCGGGTGCGCGCGAGGTTCAGAGCGTCTTCGGGGCGGAGAGGCTTCACGCGGACGGGCTCCTTTCTGCGGGCGGGGCGGCGGGCCCAACCTCACGGCGCGGTCGCGCGGCGCGCCGCGGCCCACAGTACGCACCTAGGGAAGAAAAGCGACCGTTCCTTGACGGATCGCCCCCGCGGGGGAATGCTTCGGCGCGAATGGCTGGCATCGGCGTCGTCCTGAACCCCAAGAGTCGGCGAAACCTCAAGGACCCCCGCGCGGCGCGGCGCCTCGCGAGCGCGCTCGGCGATCACGGCGTCGTGCGCGAAGCGCGGTCGCTCGACGATCTCTATAAGATCGCTGAAGATTTCAAGCGCCTCGACATCGACGTGCTCGGCATCAGCGGCGGCGACGGCACGAACCACGTCACCCTGACGGGCTTCATCGACGTCTACCGCGGCAGCGCCCTCCCGCAGATCGCCTTCCTCCGCGGCGGCACCATGAACACCGTGGCCAACTCGGTCGGCGTCGCGCGCGGCAAGCCGGAGGGGCTCCTGTCGCGCGTCCTCCGCGCGTACGCCGCCCGCGCCGTCCAGCCGCTCTCGAACGTCGAGCGCTACGTCGCCCGCATCGGCAACCACTACGGCTTCCTGTTCGGCACGGGCGCCGTGCGCGGCTTCCTCGCCGAGTACTACGCGGGCGGCCCGCCCGACCCCGTGGTCGCGGCGCGCACCCTCCTCCGGGGCGTGGGGTCCGCGCTGATCGGCGGCGAGACCGTCCGCCGCATCGCCGCGCCGTTCCGCGGCGAGGTGCACTTCGACGACGGCACCTCGTGGGAAGAGCGCGACTACCTGAGCGTCGCTGGCGGCACCATCGACCACATGGGGCTCAATTTCCGTCCGTTTCACCGCTACGCCGAGCGCGACGGGTGCTTTCACCTGCTCGGCATCCACGCCTCGCCCGCGCGCTTCGTCGCGAACCTGCCGCGCGTGCTGCTTGGGCGCCCCATGGCGACCAACGCCACCTACGAGGCGGTGGTCCCGGGTGCGACGATCGTCGCGCGCGGCGGCGAGCGCGTCGAGTACATGATCGACGGCGATCTCCACGAGAGCACCGGCCGCGAGCTCCGCGTGACGACCGGCCCGAAGGTGCGCATCGTCACGCTCTAGGCGGCGCCGACCGGCGCCCGTCCAGCCGCGCGACTTCTTGCGCGCGTCCGTGGGGCGTGATTACCCTGCCCGTGCCGTGCGTTCTTCTCCCATGCACAGCCTGAAGCCCACCTCGACCGCCGGGCCCCGCCCGCAGCGTCGCCGCGCGCGCGCGCTGCTCGCCGCCGCGGCCCTCG
>CAZHGG010001199.1:0-1982 GCA_964531755.1 uncultured Polyangiaceae bacterium | reverse complement strand
TCGGCGAGGGCGAGCACCATGAGCAAGAGCAGCGAGCTGCGGAAGGCCGCGGGCACGAACTTCGCGCGGCGCTCGCTCTCGGAGAGGCCGGCGCGCCCGAGGGCGAGCAGGGTCACGCCGCACGACAGGGCGAGGAGGACGCCGCGCTCGCGCTCGCGCGCGCTGCCGAGCACCGTGAGCACGACGCCGAGGCCCAGGTTGGACCACTCGACCGCGCGGGCGAAGAGCTGGGCCTCGAGCGCGGCGAGCGGCGACGCGAGCCCCGCGAGCGCGAGCCCCGCGATAGGCATCATCAGAAACCAGTGGAACGTCTCGCCCCCCAGCGGCGACAGCGCGTACGCCCCGCACACGACCGCGACCAGGCTGGCGACCGCCGTGAAGGTGACGCGCCACCCGGGCACGTCGCGGAGCAAGAGGCCGGCCGGCGCGCCGCTCATCGGAAGGGCCCCGCCTTCGTGGCGCTCGAGTCGAGCAGCCTCACCCCGGCGGACGGGTCCTCGACGAGGTCGCGGGTGCCGCGCGCCCAGAGCTCCGAGTAGCCGCACGCGTCGCACACGAGCAGGTCGAGGGCGCCGATCGGGTTCTTGCGAGCCACCCGGAAGAACCCGCCGCCCGCGTCGTCCTCCTGCTGGTGCGGCACGATAGGTATGACCTGTCCCTCGGCCGACTCGCCAGGCAGGCGGAATGGCTCGATCACCCAGAGCTTTCGGCCGCTGCATTTCGGGCAGGCGTGGAGCTTCTTCACGGGCGACAACGTAGCAGCTGGCCGTGGCTCGGCGAGCCGCCCGCGCAGGCCCAAGAACACGCAAGCGAGCCGCAGGCGAGCGGCGTGCCTCTGCCACGCGACCGAACGGAGCACGGCAAGAACCTGCGCCGCGAGGTGGCGAGTTCCGCTAAAAGCTGGGGGCATGAAGCGGGCTCTGCTGGCGCTCGTCGCCGCCCTCTGCGTGGTGGCGCTCGGGTACGCGATCTACCGCGGCACCGCCGGCTCCCGCGCCCCCACCGTCGAGTACCGCACGGCGCCCGCAGAGCGGAGACGCCTCGTCGCGCAGGTCACCGCGAGCGGCACGCTCTCGGCGCGCGTCACGGTGCAGGTGGGCAGCCAGGTGTCGGGCCGCGTGCAGGAGATCTTCGTCGACTGGAACTCGCCGGTGAAGAAGGGGCAGCTCATCGCGCGGATCGATCCGCAGCTGTTCCAGGCGGCGGTCGAGCAGTCGAGCGCGGCGTACCTGTCCGCCAAGGCGGCCGTGACGCGGTCGGAGCTGCAGGCGTTCGACGCCGACCGCACCTTGACGCGCGTGAAGGCGCTGGCCGCGCAGGGCCTCGCGGGCCAAGCCGAGGTGGACACGGCCGACACGAACGCGAAGGTGGCGCGCACGCAGGTCGACACGGCGAAGGCGGCGCTCGCGCAGGCCGTCGCCTCGGCCAACCTCGCCCGCGTGAACCTCTCGTACACGAAGATCGTCTCCCCGATCGACGGCGTGGTCATCTCCCGCAACGTGGACGTGGGGCAGACCGTCGCCGCCTCGCTCTCGGCGCCGGTGCTGTTCGTGATCGCGGAGGACCTTCGGAAGATGCAGCTCGACACGAACGTGGCCGAGGGCGACGTGGGGCGGCTGTCGCCGGGGCTCCGCGCCTCGTTCACGGTCGACGCCTACCCGGGCACCAAGTTCGACGGCGAGATCGCCATGATCCGCTACGCGCCGCAGACGGTGCAGAACGTCGTCACCTACGACGCGGTGCTGGCCGTCGAGAACACCGACCTGCGGCTCCGGCCGGGCATGACGGCGAACATCGGCATCACCTACCAGGAGCGGGACGACGCGCTCACCGTGCCGAACGCCGCGTTCCGCTTCCAGCCCGCCGGCGAGGACGCGGGCAAGGCGCGCGGCGCGGGGCGGGGAGCGACCGACGACGCGCCCGCGGAGCAAGACGGGGGCGGCGAGGAGCGCCCGCGGCGACGCGACGGCGGGCGACGCGAC
>CAZHGG010001198.1:0-1983 GCA_964531755.1 uncultured Polyangiaceae bacterium | reverse complement strand
GCAGGCACTCGCGGAGCGCGCGCAGGGCGGGGCCCCGCGCGTCCTCGACGCTGTCGGCCGACGCGTCGATGCCCTCGCAGATGGCGTTGCCCCACACCACGCGGTAAGCGCGCATCGCCTCGCCCACCGGGCCGGGCCACGTGAGCAGCGTGTCCCACACCTCGCGCGGGGAGGCCGGGCCTTCGAGGAGGGCGCGCGCCGCCTCGTCTCCTCGCAGCGCAGCGAGCAGCGCCGTGCGCTCGCGTGAGGCCCCGGTGCTGATGTCGCTGTAGCCACGGAGCGCGGCGAGGAGCACCGAGGCCGAGAGGCCCGTGAGCTCCCCCGCGCGGACGAGGTAGTCACCGACGGGGAGGATCGTGTCGAGGTTCAGGGAGTGGTCTTGCGTGAGCACGGCGATGGCGTGGTCGCGAACGCGGACGAGGTGCGCGGCGAGGCCCGCGTCGTCGAGCGAGGTGACGTCGACCGCGTCGATCGCGGTGTGCTTCGCGACGCTGGCGTCGCGGAGCTCCTCGTCCCACCGGCGCACGGTGTCGCGCCACGGGCGCCGCTCGAACAGGTCACGCTGAGCCGCCAGGCGGCGGCGCACCTCCGGGTGGAACGTGACGAGCCCCTTGAACAAGAGCTTGAACAGCCAGGGCGGCGGCGGTTTGCCCCCCGCCGGCGCGCCGACCGGCCGCGGCTGGGAGTACGGGAAGCCGTGGACGACGCGGACGTCGAACCCCTCGAGGAGCATGCCGTACTGCTTCATGCACGTGCGCATGCCGGCAGAGAAGGCCGGCGGGAACACCTCGGCGATCATGCCGAACTGCGCCTTCGCGAAGTGCGTGCGGTCCATCTGCCAGACCCCCGGGCCCGGCGCGTGAAACTCGGGAAGTGCCCCTGTTGCCATCAATCCCCCTCGGCGCTATGTTGAAAAGAACCCACTTGTTAACCAACCGTTTAACAAGTGGAAGCTTTATACAGTGAACGCTTGTTAGTCAAGCGGGCGAGCACACGTTTTTGGAACTCATGGAATCTACAGCAGATCTTTCCATCGGCAGGCTGGCGCGCGCGCTGGGGATCTCGACGGCCACGATCAATTTCTACGTGAGCGAGGGCGTCCTGCCGCCGCCGCGAAAGCTGAACCGCACGCGCGCCGCGTACTCCGAGCGGCACCTCAGGCTCTTGCGCGTCATCCGACGCATGCAGGCGAACGGCTACTCGCTGGCGCTCATCAAGGGCACGCTCGCCACGTTCGGCACCGACGAGGCGGGGCTCGCGAAGCTCGAGGGCATCGGCCATTTCCAGCCCACGCCCCCCGTCCCCGGCTCGCCCACCGGCGGGCCGATCGAGCCGTTCGACCCCATCTCGGAGGAGGACTTCCTCGCACGATCCAAGTGCCCACCCGCGCTCCTCAAGGAGCTCCGCGGGCTCGGGCTCCTGCGACCGCGCGGCGGCCGCTTCGACGCCCGTGATCTCTGGCTCCTGAAGACCGTGACGTCGCTCCTCGACGACGGCGTCGATCCCTCCCACGTCGCCGAGCTCGGCGCGCTGGTCGCCATCGCCGAGCGCGCGGTCACCCCAGTGCTCACCCGGGCGCACCGCCACGGCGACGCGCTGAGGCGGCGCGACATGCGCTTCTCGTCGCTGCTCGAGCCCTACGGGATGATGTTCGGCTACCTCGTGGACCGGCTCGCCACCGAGCGCGATCCCGAGTGGCGCACGGGGCTGTTTCACGCGCCCATCCTGGCGGCCTCGGCCGACGCGCCGGCCGCGACCGCGGAGGCGCGCCCCGAGGAGAAGCTCAGGCCCGCGCGCGAGCCGAGCGCCCGCGCGAGGCGGCGGCGCGCCGCGGAGTAGCCGCGCTCGGTCGACCGGTCCGGCGTGGGCTCACCGCGCCGGTGCCGCGCGCGCGCCCAGCCGCGCGACCACGGCGGCCTCCACCTTCGCGGGCTCCGGCTCGTGCCGCAGATCGTGCACGAGCCCGGGGTAGACCCCGAGGCG
>CAZHGG010001197.1:0-1985 GCA_964531755.1 uncultured Polyangiaceae bacterium | reverse complement strand
TCGCGCTGGAGCGGGCTCGCGCGGGTGGGCGCGAGCGCGAGGCCGCGCTCGAGCGACTCGAGGACGCGCGCGTCGAGCCGGACCGAGGGGCGGGCTGACTGCATCGGCAGTGGAGGGGCCGGGAATCGACCCACGCTGACGGATGCCTATCGGCGTTGGCAATGACCAAGCGACGCGGATGCCAGGCAACATGAATCAGGCCCCGCGGGCTTGAAAATAGCCGTGGTCGCGGCGGTTCGCTGAGGAAGCTCAGTGAACGCAGATCGCGCCGAGCGAGGTGTCGACGGCCACGCTGCCTTTCGTGCTTCCAACCTCGGAGCGGCGCGTACCGCCCCAGAGGTTGACCGTCCACGCCTTCCCCTCTCTCACGGGGTCCGAGGTCCAGGTCGTCCAGAATTCTGGCCAGGCGTCCTTGCACGTCCGTTCCCTGACAGCCTCGCCCTCGCTCTTCAGCGGAAGTCGCATGCCTCGTGAGGAGCAGTAGGCCATCGCTGCGGAATGCCCATCCTGGGTTGCAAGCACGAACCGGGTCCACGTCAGGCCCGTCCACGTGTCGCGCACGAAGCCGCTGCCCCGGCCTTGAATGCCGTCTCCGGGGTCCAGGACCTGAAAGTGGCCGCAGACGACCGGACCGGACCCCGCCACGGTCGGCGCTGCCTGCGCTGTCGGCGCCGCGGCAACAGCGTCCGCGACGCACCCGCGCCCCGCCTCGAAGTGAAGCCCCTTCGCGCAGCTCGTGTCCACGCTCGCGGCGCACTTGCCGCCGTCCCACTTCGTCCCCGCAGGGCAGTCCACCTGCGTCACCACGTTCTTCCGCAAGCACTTGTCGCCCTGGAGCGCGCTCCCGTCCGGGCACTCCGGCGCCGCGGGGGCGTCGAGCGGCGCGAGGCCGATCCGCAGCGGCACTCCGCACCCCGCGTTCTCCTTGTGCTCCTTCTGCGACGCCTTGCACGACTCCGCGTCGCCCTCGTCTCCAAGCACCTCCACGTCCGCTTGCGTCGCGCCGCCGGCGCCGAGCCCGAACACGCTCGCGCGACCGTCGACCGCGCGCTGCTCGCCCGCCGCCATCGCGAACGCGCCGACGTACACGGCGCTCACCACGTGGGTCGCCCGTGCGCAGTCCGCGCCCTGCAGTTCGGTCCGCTTGAACGTCGCGTTGGGGGGCAGCGCGTACTGGCCCGCCAGCATGTAGTCCGTCCGCAGCGCGCGGTTGCCCTTCACCTTGCCCGACAGGCGCGCCGCGCCGACGGGCAGCTCCGCGAAGAGCTCGCTCGCGTTGTGCGCCACCTTCTTCTCGTTCGCGCTGTACGGCGAAAATCGGTACTTGCCCGTGGAGCCGATGCAGTTCGAGAGCAGCTCCAGCTCGACGTTGCACCCCTTCGCCTGGTAGCGAACCGCCACCACGCCTTCCTGACGGAGCCGGTTCAGGTTCGCGCGCGAGCCCGGGTCCCAAGCCATCAGGTCTGGCTCCGTCTGCGGGCGTACCGCGCTGCACTGCACCCCGACGAACGCCTCCCCGCTCGATGTCGCCTTCAGCGGATCACCCGCAGGGTTCACCGGCGGCGTGCACGACGCCGCGAGCGGGACCGCCATCAGAACGCCGCACCAAGCGACCCAACCACCTCGCGTCACCTGGAACACCTCCCGCTTCGCCCGACAACCACGCCGCCGGCTATTTTCAGGCCCGCGGGTCGTGCGGGTCAAGGTGATTGGTCGACGCCCCTGGGCCCGTCCGGCGGTCGCGCTCGCGTCCACGGTGCTGGCTACCTCACGCGCGTTCTATCCCTCGCCCGCGCTTCGGGTTCTCGAGCTCGACGCGTGGCACGCGGCCCCGGAGAAACCGAGGTCCCGTGGCGAAGGCGCCGGAATCCGACTCGCCGCTTCGGCACCCGTCCCATGCTGGACCGGCAGACCACCGAACGCACGCAGCGGGTCTGAAGAAGACCCGGACGGACGCGCGGCTTGCGACGGGCGTGCGACGATGC
>CAZHGG010001196.1:0-1991 GCA_964531755.1 uncultured Polyangiaceae bacterium | reverse complement strand
GGCGAGAGCGCGACCGCGCCGGCCGGCGCGGCGCTCGCGCGCTCGACGATCGACTCCGCCGCCGCGACAGGGGAAGCGAGCGGCGCCGCGCGCGCGCGGAGCGCCCCGAGCGCCGCGAACGGCCCGTCGACCCGACGCGGCGGCTCGAGCTCGTCGTCCGCGGCGCGCGGGCGCGACCGCGAGGGCCGGGCCGAGGGCCCGCGCGAGACCTTCGCGCCCGAGACCACGAACCTCGCGACGAGCGCGAGGTGCAGCGCGTCGCTCAGGCGATCCTCCCACGCGCGGGCGCGCTCCTGCCAGCCGCGCGCGTCGCGCACCAGGTCGGCGCGGTGGCTCACGTACGCGAGCAAGCGGGCCTGCGCGATCCTCGCCACGAGGGTGTCCACGTCGCCCTGGGCGTCCGCGAGCTCGCCGAAGCGCGCGTCGAGGAAGGCGTCGTCGACGGGGCCCCGCTCGCACAGCGCGAGGTAGAGCTCGGTGAGGAGCGACGCGTGGGAGTCGAAGAGGAGCTTCCGGAAATCAGGTATCGAGCACACGGTCCACAAGAGGCGCACGCGCTCCTCGGAGGTCGCGCGCGCCCGCACCTCGGCGCGCGCCGCGAGCTGCTCGAGCGCGCGGGTGTCGTCCACCTCGGCCGCGGGGAGGAGCCAGGGCATGGCGTGGCTCCGCTCGGCGAGCGAGGACCGCAGCTCCGCGAGCGACCCGAAGGAGGGACGCGCGCGGAAGCGGACTCGGCGGATCGGCGGCACCGCGTGGTGCTCGATCGCGTGGGCGAGCTCGAGCGGGAGCGCGAGCGGCGCGAGCCCGCCGAACGTCCCGTCGGTGACGTAGCGGCCGGCGCGCCCGGCGCGCAGGCCGAGCTCGCCGATCTCGACGTCGCGCACGGCGCGCCCGTCGAACTTGCGGAGCTTCGCGAACGCCACGTGGCGTAGATCGAGGTTGAGCCCCATCCCGATCGCGTCGGTCGCCACGAGGGTCTGCACCTCGCCCGCCTGGAACATGGCGACCTGCGCGTTGCGCGCCCGCGGCGAGAGCGCGCCCAGCACTACCGCGGCGCCCCCGCGGGCCTTCGCGCGCTCGGCGAGCTCGTAGACCTCGCTCATCGAGAACGCGATCATCGCGCTCCGCGCCGGGAGCTTCTTCGCGGCCACGCTCCCCGCGTGCGTGAGCCGCGAGAGGCGGGTGACCGGCTCGAAGACCGCGTGGGGGACGAGCCGCGCGAGCACGTCGCGGGCCGCGTGCGAGCCGAGGAAGTGCGTCTCTCGTCGACCGCGCGCGTGGAGGATGCGATCGGTGAAGACGTGCCCGCGATCGCGGTCCGCGGCGAGCTGCACCTCGTCGACGGCCACGAAGTCGACCTCGCGCTCGGTGTCCATCGCCTCGCACGTGGACACCCAGTAGCTCGGCGCGCGCGGGACGCGCCGCTCCTCCCCCGTGACGAGCGCCACGCGGTCCTCGCCGACCGCCGCGCTCACGCGGTCGTACACCTCGCGCGCGAGCAGCCGGAGGGGCAGCGCGATGGCCCCGGTCTCGTGCTCGAGCATGCGCGCGATCGCGCGGTGCGTCTTGCCGGTGTTGGTCGGGCCGAGCAGCGCGGTCACGGTGGTGCGCTGCATGCCGTGCTCCCTTCGGTCGGGTGGCCTAGGCTCGCCGCTCGCCGCGTCAACGGTACCCGACGCAGAGGCGGCGCACCTCTCCCGGTTGGCAGTCGCACTGCTCGATCCGTGTCGGCTGCTCGCCGGGCGTCCACGACGGCGGCGCGTTGACGATGCAGCTCCGGAAGAGATCGAGCAGCACCGGGGTCTCGCCCGTCCGGTCGAGCACGCACGCGATCGGGCGATCGGCGACCACGAACTCGCACGTGCCCGCGAGCTGGACGAGGTCCTCCGTGCACACGCAGGGCGGCGGGCGCGCGTCGACAGGGCTCGCGTCCACGGGGCGCGCGTCCACCGGGCTCGCGTCCACGGGGCGCGGCGACGCGTCGACGGGCC
>CAZHGG010001195.1:0-1991 GCA_964531755.1 uncultured Polyangiaceae bacterium | reverse complement strand
GCGGCGACGGCGCTGAGCGTCACCCCTCAGGCTCCGCGCGCGGCGGCCGGGGGCCTGCGCTCGCCTCGGCCGCGGCGAGGCGGCGCGCGCGCAGGGCGAGGTACACGCCGAGGGCCACGACGGCCACCGACCAGTACTGCGCGAAGGTGAGCCCTAGGTACCGCAGCTCGGCGTCGGGCCCCTCTTGGATGCGCAGCGTGTCGAAGAAGAAGCGCGCGGTGCCGTAGAGCCCGCACGCGACCGCGGTCAGCACGCCAGGTCGAAAGCGCTTCTTCCCGAGCGAGGCCATGACCACCGCGATCACGGCGAGCGCCAGGCACTCGATGAGGCCGAGATCGAAGCGCGTGGTGCTCCCGCCGGTGACGACGTGGAGCGGGCCGAAGACGTGGTGGACACCGTCGTTCTCGTCGAGCGGCCACTGGAGCGCGAGCGGGTGCCCGGGCCACGTGAATTTGCCCGGGTGGTCGTGCACGAGGGCGCACCCGAGCCGACCGATGGAGAACGGGATGGCTCCGACGGCCATGTTCACGTCGGCGTAGGGCAGCAGCGCGATGGGGCTCTCTCTGCGCGTCACCCGCACCCGCACGCCGGTCCGGGTGAAGTCGTAGTACTTCCAGAGCGCGGCCGCCCCGAGGGCGCCGACGAACGCTCCGGTCGAGCTCAGGCCGTACCAGAAGAACAAGAGCTTCCACGGGTGCGCGAGCAGCTCGTCCGGGTGGTAGAAGATCATGTCGATCCAGTGGCCGCCGTAGAACCCGCCGGCGAGGCACGCGATCAGGAACTCGCTGAAGAGCTTCTCATCGAGCCCGACCTTCTTCGCGCGCCACGCCGTGAGGGCGTTGCCGGCGAAGAACGCGACCATCATGCACAGCCCAAACGGGCTGAAGGGGCCGAGCTTGGAGGCGTCGATGAAGACGAACGGGAGCATCGGGCCACCGGCTACCACGCCTGGGCCGCCACGGCATCCTCGCGTCGCCGCCGCGCGGGCTTCGTGGCGATCGAGGCCGCGGCCTCTCTGCCGGGGGACCCCGCGGGCCGCTAGAACTGCCCGTAGACGAAGGGCTCGGATTTCGCCCCCGCCGCGAGGTGCAGCCCGTAGGCCACGGCGGCGAGCACCACCCCCTGCAGCACCGCGGGGCTGCGCCGGAACGCCTCGTAGGCGCCCTCGTACACGCGCCGCGGAAGGAAGTGGGTGACGAAGCCGAGCGCGAGCGCGACCAGCACCTTCCCCGAGAGGTTCGGCGACGTGAGGGTGAACGACAGGACGGTCTTCAGCTCGGTGGTCACCGGGTCCATGACCTCACGCACGCCCACCGTGCGGAGCAGCAGGAGCTTCGCCTGCCCGAAGGTCTGCGCGCGGAAGAAGATCCACGCGACGCACACGAAGTGGAACGTGGCGAGGACGGCGAGCGCCTGGCGCCAGAGCGGCGCGGCGTCGCGCGCGGCCAGGGTCTCGCGGCCCACCTCGAGCTTCGCCAGCCGCGCCTCGCGCGCCCGCTGCCAGGCGCGGTTCACGGCGAGCGCGCCCCCGTGGAGCGCGCCCCAGATGACGAAGTTCCAGCTCGCGCCGTGCCAGAGGCCGCCGAGCACCATGGTCAGCATGAGGTTGCGGTAGGTCTTCCACGCGGTGCCGCGGCTGCCGCCGAGCGAGATGTAGAGGTAGTCGCGCAGCCACGTGGAGAGCGAGATGTGCCACCGCCGCCAGAACTCCTGCAGGTCGCGCGAGGTGTAGGGCGCGTTGAAGTTCATCGGCAGCTCGTACCCGAAGAGCAGCGCGCTGCCGATGGCGACGTCGGTGTACCCGGAGAAGTCGCAGTAGATCTGGATCGCGTAGGCGTAGATGGCGACGAGCCCCTCGAGCGAGGAGTAGCGCTCGGGGTTGTCGAACACGCGGCCGACGAGGTTCACGGCGAGCGTGTCGCCGATCACGAGCTTCTTCGCGAGGCCGGTCGCGATGAGGAACATGCCGCGCGCCTTCGTGTCGTCGGTGG
>CAZHGG010001194.1:0-1992 GCA_964531755.1 uncultured Polyangiaceae bacterium | reverse complement strand
CATCCAGAACCGCAAGTACACGCCCAACCCGAACGGCGACTACCAGAAGCTCGTCATCGGCACGAACGACAACCAGAAGGGCTGGCGCTGCCTCAAGCACGAGATGACCGAGCCCCAGTACTACCGCTACGCGTACACCGGCACGTTCGGCGCCCCGGCCGTCGTCGCGCCGCAGCTCGGCGTCCCGGCCAACATGCCGGCCGGTCCCCACTGGCTCGCCGAGGCCCAGGGCGATCTCGACGGCGACGGCACCTTCGGGCGCTTCGTCACCGGCGGCGCCATCTCCGCCGCCAAGACCGCCGTCGCCTTCACGCAGATCGTCGTCGAGAACCCCGAAGAGTAGCCTCCTCCCTCGAGCGGCTCGCGAGAGGCGCGGCGCGAGAGGCTCCCGACTCCGGGGGCCTTTTGCGTCTCGGGCGGTGCGCCGCAGCGCTCGCCGGCTCGCTTTTCGCGCCCCTGCCCCACTTGAGCCCTGCCACGACGCCAAACGCGCGATACACTCGAGCGAGGCAGCGCGATCTGGCGCCCGCACAGCGAGGACACGAATGACGAATCGACAGCGAGCTTCGAGCGGCGGTTTCACCCTGGTCGAGCTGATGATCGTGGTCGCGATCGTCGCCGTCCTCGCGCTGCTGGGGATGGTCGGCTACCAACGAATCATGAACTCGTCGCACTCGGCCGAGGCGCGGCAAATGCTCGGCGCCATCCGGCTCGCGCAGGAGGGCCGCAGGGCCGAGACGGGCTCGTACGCGAACGTCTCGCCCGGCTACGCGCCGCTGTGCCCCGCGGGCGCCGGAGGGTCGGTGAAGGTCGGCTGGAACCAGGCCTGCGGGCAGTGGTCGCAGCTCCCCGTGAAGTCCGACGGCCCGGTCCGTTACGCGTACGCCACCATCGCGGGCCGGAGCGGCGTCGCCGTCACCGCCGTGCCCGGCCAAGCGGCCGACTTCCCCCAGCTCGTGTGGCCTCCCGTGCCGCCCGCGGACTGGTTCGTCGCGTACGCGCAGCTCAACGAGGACGGCGACGCGGTGTTCTCCCGCGGCGTCGCGAGCTCGTTCACCAGCGAGATCTTCGTGGTGAACGAAGGCGAGTGAGGCTCAGCGCACCTCGATGGTGCGGAGGCCGAGCATGCCGTGGCGCGACATCCCCGGCAGCTTGCCGAACACGCTGATCTCGTAGAGCCCAGGGCGGCCGTGGTCGTCGAGCGGCACGTCGACGCGGAAGGTCGCGCCGCTCACCTCGACCGGGATGGGCGACACGAACCCGCGCGGCCAGTACACCTGGAAGGGCGTCGGCACCGGGTACACTCGCCGCTTGTTCGCCTCGGCGGGGCTCTGCCCACGAGGCGCGTCGACGCGCGCGACGCCGACGCCGCCGAAGACCGCGGGGGCCGCGATGGTGCCCTCCACGCGCACGGTCTGCCCGACGCGCGCCGTCGTGGGCAGGGGCGCGTAGGTGCCGTAGCCGTCGACGAGCTCCTGCGTGAAGCACGGCACGCCGATCTCAGCGGCGGTCGTGACGGGCAGCGCGATGCCGATGCCCACGCGCGTGTGGTGGGGCCCGAGGATGTTGCGGCGGTGTCCGTCGTTCGGCGGCACCTCGTCGAAGAAGAGGTGCTCGGCGTGCGCGATCGCGGCCTCGTCGACGAGCGGCTCCGCCTCGAGCTCGCGCGGCTTCAGGTCGTCCACGCACGACGCGTTCTCGAGCACCATGTCGACGCCTCCGGCCGCCGTGTGGCGCTGTTCGGGGTTCGAGCCGTCGGTGCCCCAGTGGCCGAGGAAGCCGTGGCGCGCCATGTCCTCGGCGTGACGCTGGCCGGCGCGCTGCGCTGCGCCCTCGTCCAGCGTGAGCGGAGAGAGCCCCTGGCTCGCGCGATCGCGGTTCAGCAGCGCGAGCATGCGCCGCCGCGCGTCTTCGAGCCGGAGCTTGCCTGGGGGCGCGGGGCGCGCGCCAGCCGGCGCGGAGTGCGCGGGGGCCGCGGCGGGCGCAGGGGCA